>JBBSKK010000346.1:0-4596 GCA_038256395.1 Cytophagales bacterium
AAGACGCCTTCCTCCATTATTTGGATCTCGGCTCTAACATTAACTCACTCAACAAGCTTGCGAAGGATATCATTGCCAAGCGGCCCAACTCCGGTGACATCAGCAAATTTAAGCTGGAACCCGAAATAGAAAAACAGGGTAAAATCGATAAGGTACTGGAACGCAATCAGCCGATTCTGGTGCAGATCGTTAAGGAACCCATTTCTACCAAGGGGCCTCGCCTGTCGTGCGACATTTCCATCGCGGGTCGCTACATCGTGTTGGTGCCGTTTTCCAACGGCGTCAACCTTTCCAAGAAAATCACCGACCGTCGCGAACGTACTCGTTTGCAACGGCTCATCGCCTCCATCAAGCCCAACAATTTCGGCGTGATCGTGCGCACCGTGGCGCAGGGCCACGACGTGGAGGAACTTGACCACGACTTACGCGTCTGCGTGGAGAAATGGGAGAACGGCATGAAGCAACTGCGCGACGCCAAGCCCCGCGACCTGATCGTCGGCGAGATGAACCGGGCCTCCTCGATTATCCGCGATATGCTCAACGAGTCGTTCGACAGCATTACGGTGGACTCGCAGGATGTCTTTGAAGATACGAAGGCTTACCTGCACACCATTGCCCCGGAGAAGGAAAGCATTCTGAAACTCCATAACGGCAAGAATAAAATATTCGAGCAATTCGGGCTGGAAAAGCAGATCAAGTCGCTCTTTGGTCGGTCGGTCAGCTTGCCGGGCGGCGGGTACCTCATCATCGAACACACCGAGGCGCTGCACGTCATCGACGTCAACAGCGGCAATAAGTCCAACAGCCAGGAAGATCAGGAAGCAACAGCACTAAGTGTAAACGCGGAAGCGGCCAAGGAAATCGCCCGACAGTTGCGGCTGCGCGACATGGGCGGCATCATCGTGGTGGACTTCATCGACATGAAGAAGGCCGACAACAAGAAGAGAATTTACGAGATCATGCGCGAGGAGATGAGACCAGAGCGCTCGAAATACACCGTGCTGCCGCTCTCGAAATTCGGCCTGATGCAGATTACCCGGCAGCGCGTACGGCCCGAAATGAACATCGTGACCCGTGAAACTTGCCCCACTTGCGGCGGTACGGGTACCATTCAGGCCAGTATCCTGGTGACGGATGTCATCCAAAACAACCTCGACTACATCCTGACCAAGCAGAACGAAAGAGGTATCAGCATTTCGCTGCATCCTTTTCTGCACGCCTATTTCACCAAAGGCCTCATTTCGCCGCAGGTGAAGTGGCTCTTCGAGTACAAGACCTGGGTGAATATCATTAAGGACTCCTCATTAGGCATTACTGAATTTTCTTTCCATAATAAATTTGGAGAGGTAATCGAGGTGAATGCTAGTTAGGGTTCTCTACCCGATAATTTGTTTGAAATAGTTTAGAGCTTCCCCCAGCGCCTTTTGGTCGATTGGGGGAAGCTCTTTTTTTTCGGCGGCAAATTCCAGAAGCCGTTCGGTGGGCATATTGCCTACCAAGTCGTCCTGCGCCATGGGACAGCCGCCGTAGCCCAGCAACGCGCCGTCGAAGCGGCGGCAGCCCGACTCGTAAGCGGCGGCCACTTTTTCTCGCCAAGCGGTTGCCGTGGTATGAAAGTGCGCACCAAATTCCAGGTCGGGCCGAGCAGAAATGAGATTCTGGAAAACGGAACGGATGTCGTCAGTTTGGGCCACGCCCACCGTGTCGGACAGCGAAAAAATCTTTACCCCAAATTGTGCCAATTCCTCCACCCATTGCCCGGCCAGTTCAGGACTCCATGGGTCGCCGTAAGGATTGCCGAAGCCCATCGAGATATAGACCACCAACTTCTTGTCGTGTTCTTCGCAGAGTTGCTGCATGGCTTTCACGCGCGCTACCGACTCCTTTATTCCCGCGTTGGTGTTGCGGCGTTGGAAGGTTTCGGAAATGGAAAAAGGATAGCCCAGGTACCTGATTTGCTTAAATTCACAGGCTTGTTGCGCGCCGCGCTCGTTGGCGACGATGGCCAAGAGTTTGGTGTTTGTCATTTCCAAGGCAAGCCCTTCCACCACTTTTGCCGTATCGCTCACCTGGGGCATGGCTTTGGGCGAGACGAAGCTTCCGAAGTCGAGCGTGTCGAAGCCTACTTTTAGCAGTAGGTTCAGGTAGTGGATTTTCTGCGCCGTGGGAATGAAGGGGTGATGGCCCTGCCAGGCGTCGCGGGGGCATTCGATGAGTTTGAGCATGGGTAAGCGCTTTTAGAATTTACTCTTCATCGCAAAATCGGGCCCAAATCTTCCTCATTCTCCTTTAACCACGCCGCAATCTCCTCCACAATTTGCTTGATGCCAATCTCCGGCTTCCAGCCTGTTAGCTCCGTTACCTTCGTGTTGTCCGTCACGTAAAGCCGTATGTCGGCGGTGCGGGTTTCGGCGACGGCCTTGATGGGGATGGTGTGGCCCGTTACTTCGCGGCAGATTTCGGTGAGCTCCTGCAAGGACGCGCTGCTTTCCAGTCCACCTCCGGCGTTGAGGATTTGGCCGTTGACTTGGTCGAGGTGGTGCAACTGCCAGTCGATGAGGCGGTAGAGGTCGGCAACGTGGAGCATATCGCGGATTTGTTTGCCCGTGCCGCCGTAGCCGAAGTAGCCGAGTTGCTGCTGGAAATAGTGCTTCGCCACCCACAGCACCATCACGCCCTGATCGACCTTGCCCATTTGCCACGGCCCGGTGATGACGCCACAGCGGTTGATTACGGTTTTGAGATCATAAAACTCGTTGTATTCCTGAATCAGCAATTCGGACGCCAGCTTGGTCGTGCCGTAGAGCGAGCGCGGCCCGTCGAGCGGAAAATTCTCAGCGATGCCTTTGGCCGACGCACCCGGCACGGGCTGCTCGTTGGCGAGGGCAAAGCGGGTTTCCTCCTCCACAAAATTGAGCGATTCCAGCGCCTTGATGGGATACACCCGGCTGGTGGACAGAAATAGGAAGGCCGCTTTATGTTTCAGGGCGTAGTTCAGGCAATTGACCGTGCCGAAGAGGTTGGTGTTGATGAGGTAGTCGGGCGTTCCGTCCAGACCGGCGAGTACCGAAGGCTCGGCGGAGGCTTCGATGACGGCGTCCACCGCTGGCAGCGCGTCGAAGTCTTCTTTGTTCCGAATATCGCCGTGTACGAACTCGACGCCCGCTTTTTTCAGGCGGCTGAGGTTCAGTTCGGAGCCGCGCCTTTTCAAATTATCCAGGGCAAAGAGTTGGTAGTCGGGGTAGTTGGTTTTTAGGGCGATGGCCAACGAGGAACCGACGAATCCGGCCCCGCCGGTGATGAGTATTTTCATGGGTAAAAAAGGTAATGTGTTTTTTACAAAATCAAAGTTAAGGCATCTTTGGGAGGCTTTACGCCCTTTTGGCGTTGAAAAGCTGCCGGAACGATATTTTTAGCACTTTTATTTTGCACAAAACCAAAACCAATCCTACATGAAAACCCTTAAAATAGGCGAAGACGATCATATTCCGGCCCTCGGGCTGGGTACCTGGAAATCCAAGGAAGGCGAGTTGTACAAAGCCATTGTTGAGGCCATCGAGATAGGCTACCGCCATTTCGACTGCGCCGCGATTTACGGCAACGAGGCCGAAGTGGGCCGCGCCTTGCGTCACGCCATGGACGAGGGCCGGGTAAAGCGGGATCAACTCTGGATTACCTCTAAGCTTTGGAATACCATGCACAAGCCGCAGGACGTGCGCCCCGCCTTGCAAAAAACGCTGGACGACCTGCAACTGGATTACCTCGATCTTTACCTCATTCACTGGCCCGTTGCGCTGAAACCTAGTCTGGGCAATGGTTTCCCGAACGATAGCGACGATTTCCTAAGCTTGCGGGAAGTGCCGCTTGCTTCTACTTGGGCCGCGATGGAAATCTGCGTGGATGCCGGGTTGACGAAGCACATCGGTGTCTCTAATTTTAGCATCAAAAAGCTCGACAACCTACTGCAAACCGCCCAAATCAAGCCTGCTATGAATCAAGTGGAGATGCACCCGTTTCTGCAACAGGGCACTTTGGTGGATTACTGCCATAAGCACGGCATCCAGCTCACGGCCTACTCGCCCCTGGGTTCCAACGACCGCCCCGATCGGCTGAAAAAAGACGACGACCCTAATCTACGGGATAACCCTACGATAAAAATTCTCGAGAAAAAGCACGACTACACCTGGGCGCAAATCGCCCTGGCCTGGGCGATTCAGCGCGATACGGCGGTTATTCCCAAGTCGGTACACAAGGATCATTTGCAGCAAAACTTTGATGCCGCCGATATCGAACTCGATGAGGATGACATGGTCAAAATCACTATGTTGGATCGGCATTTCCGCTACATCAATGGCGATACCTGGGCGCAGAAGGATACGGACTATACGCTGGGAAATCTCTGGGACGAATAGATGTGGTACGGGCCGCTGGCCCGTCTCTTGCGCCAGCTAAACGGGCAAGCAAGATGCCTATACCACAATCAATACACCCGCCGGAGTTTCACTTTTTCGGCGGGGCGGATTATTAGGGGTACCTTCTCGATTTTGACCGAACTGCTATCCAGGCCAAACCACTTGTCTTCCGAAGTAGTAAAAT
>JBBSKK010000347.1:0-4590 GCA_038256395.1 Cytophagales bacterium
GGGCCATAGACGTTGAAAAACTTCAACCCCGCCCAGAAAAACGGCTTTTTCTCCTGCTGCAACGCCCAGATATCGAACACGTTCTTGGAATCGCCGTAAGGATTCAGCGGCTGGAGTTGCGGGATTTGGGATTCGTCGTCGTCGTAGCCTAGCTCCCCCAGGCCGTAGGTCGCCGCCGACGAGGCGTACACCAGCGGGATTTGGTAAGCCACGCAGCGCCGCCAGATTTTTTTGGAATATTCGACGTTCAGCTCATCAAAAATGGCGCGGTCGAACTCGGTCGTGTCGGTGCGGGCTCCGATGTGGAAGATAAATTCGATCTCCTCGTGGTTTTTATCCAGCCAGTCGAAAAATTCGCGGCGCTCGACGCGCTCTTGAATGGTTTTGCCTTCCAGGTTGTCCGCCTTTTCGATTTTAGAAAAATCGTCCACGGCGATGATGAACTTAAAACCTTCCCGGTTCAGTTTGCTAACCAGGCAGCTTCCGATGAAGCCCGCTGCTCCTGTTACTACAATCACGAGTTGAGAGTTGAGAGTTGAGAGTTGAGAGTGGCTATTGACGACAATCAACTTCTCGGATGAACATTCATTTTATTAAAAACGCAAAGTAAAGACTTTATGCGCGGATGCTCAGACTTAATATCCACAATTCGTGGAAACATTAAAAAGCGTAATTTCGCATAAAATATAGCGAGACTAGGCGGGCTGGACAGAATCACTCTCCACAGCATGGGCTGCCGCCTCGGGGCGCCCCGCCGTCTCCACTCTCAACTCTCCACTAAATGAAGGTTTACGTTACTCGAAAAGAGCATTTTAACGCAGCGCATCGGCTGCACAATCCCAATTGGTCGGACGAGAAAAACCGGGCGGTGTTCGGGCCGTGTGCCAATTTGAACTTCCACGGCCACAACTTCGAGCTGATCGTGACCGTGAAGGGTGCGCCCGATCCCGAAACCGGCTTCGTGATCGATTTGAAAGTGCTGGGCGACCTCATCAAGCAGCGTGTCATCGACAAGGTCGATCACAAGAACCTGAACCTCGACGTGGATTTTATGGCGGGCAAAATGGCTTCCTGCGAGATTTTCGTGATGGAAATCTGGAAACTATTGGCCCCGGCCATCGTGGATCAGGCCCCCAACGCGCGGCTGCACTACATCAAGCTGATCGAGACGCCCAAGAACTTCGTGGAATACTACGGCGAATGAAATACTACCTCATCGCCGGCGAGCGCTCAGGCGACCTGCACGGCGCCAACCTCATGCGCGGCATCCGCCAGCACGACCCCGACGCGCAGTTTCGGGCCTGGGGCGGCGACCTCATACGGGCGCAGGGCGCCACCCTTGTGATGCACTACACCGATCTGGCGTTCATGGGTTTTCTGGAAGTGGCCAAGAATCTTTTTACGATTTTAGGCTTCCTAAAAAAATGCAAAGAAGACCTTCTGAAATATCAGCCCGATGTCCTGATTCTGATCGACTATCCGGGCTTCAATCTGCGCATGGCGGCCTTTGCCAAGAAGCGGGGAATCAAGGTATGTTACTACATCTCACCCAAGGTGTGGGCCTGGAACCAAAAGCGGGCCTGGAAGATCAAAGCCAGCGTCGATCGGATGTTCGTCATCTTTCCTTTCGAGGTGGATTTTTATAAAAAGTACGGCTATGACGTCACCTACGTAGGCAATCCGCTCATGGATGCGATCGAGGGTTTTACGCCCGACCCTGATTTTCTCAAAAAAAGTAATCTTGCGAATAAAAAAATAATCGCCCTGCTACCCGGCAGTCGGCAGCAGGAAGTAAGCGGAATGCTGGACACGATGCTGAGCGTGAAGGAATCTTTTCCCGAATATGAATTCGTAGTGGCGGGCGTAAACAGTCTCCCAACATCGCTCTACGAAAAGTACCAAAACCTCCCCAACGTCACAGTAGTTTTTGAAGCCACCTACGACTTGCTGTCGGTAGCGGAAGCCGCCCTGGTTGCGTCGGGAACGGCCACGCTGGAAACGGCCCTTTTCGCGGTGCCGGAAGTAGTTTGCTACCGCACGAGCGGCGTCTCGTATGCCATCGCAAGGCGCTTAATCAAGGTGCCGTTCATCTCGCTGGTCAATTTGATCATGGAAAAAGAAACCGTCAAAGAACTAATTCAGGACGATTTCTCCCAAGAAAAACTAACCGCCGAATTGCTAGCCATCTTGCCAGGAGGCAAAAAAAGAAAACTCATCGAAGCAAACTACAAAGTCCTCCAAGAAAAAGTAGGAAAACCTGGAGCATCTCAGCGGGGCGGGGCGGAGATAGTGGAGTTCATGAGTTCATGAGTGAAAAATGGGTACACAATTTCACTTACTCTTTCATTAAAAAAACTTTGCCCCTCTGTGCCTTTGCCCCTTTATGCCTTATTTAATAAGATACCCCGCCCGCTCGATGTTGTTCAGCGTCAAGCCCGCGCCTTTGGCTACCATGCGCAAAGGTTCATCGGCGATGTGAACCTTCAAATGGGTTTTTTGGGACAAACGTTTATCCAGTCCGTGCAGCAGCGCACCGCCGCCCGACAGATACATGCCGCGCAGGAAAATATCGCCCGCCAGTTCGGGGGGCATTTCTTCCAAAAGCTTCATAACCGATTCCTCGATTTTGGACAGCGACTTGTCCAGGCAGTGGGCGATTTCAGCCTGGGTGACGATGATCTGCTTGGGCATGCCCGTCAGCAGGTCGCGGCCTTTTACTTCGTATTCCCGCCGGGACTCGGGCAGATCGGTGAGGGCGGCACCTATGCTATGTTTGATGCGCTCGGCGGTAGGCTGACCAATGAGCAGGTGGTATTCGTTGCGAATGTACAGCTCGATGTCGGCGTCGAGGGTGTTGCCCGCCACCCGCACCGACTGGTTACACACAATGCCACTGGAAGCGATGAGGGCGATTTCGGTGGTGCCGCCGCCGATGTCCACCACCATGTTACCTTCCGGTTCCTCAACGTTCAGGCCCATGCCCACGGCGGCCGCGATAGGCTCGTGAATTAGGTACAGGCGGCGCGCGCCCAGCATTTCGGCGGAATCTTCCACGGCGCGTTTTTCCACCTCGGTGATGCCCGACGGAATACACACCACCATGCGGATGAACGGCTTGAAAAAGCTGCGGCGCAGGCCAACCATCGCCATCATGCCCCGGATCATCTGCTCGGCGGCGTTGTAGTCGGCGATGACCCCACCCTGCAACGGCCTGACAGTTCGGATGTTATCGTGCGTTTTGCCTTCCATCTGCATGGCTTCGTTGCCCACGGCCAACATCTTATTGGTCAGGCGGTCGAAGGCGACGACGGAAGGCTGATCGACGACGACCTGGTTTTGGTGGACAATCAGAAAGTTAGCGGTGCCTAAGTCGATGGCTATATCGTGATTCATTGTTCGATGTGTCTAAAACAGGGGGGGATGACAAAATTACAGCTTCGGGCGACGAGCCCGGCGGAATCAAAAACCGGAAAGGATCGGGTAGGAACCAAGCCGAAGCCATGAGGAGAAGGCACGCGTAATGCAGCTTCCCGCATCTCGAATCTAATTTCTTTCACAAAAACTCCCTCCCGCACCTAAATCCGAATAATATGTTTGGCTGATTGGCTCAAATATACATGGATTCGTAACAAGAAACGAAGCAATGTTTTCAGGAAAGTAAAACTTTTAGCGGGAAGCCGGAATTTCGCCCGTCAGCGCGTAGTTTTTGAGCCACGTTTTGCGGGGGCCCTGGATAGTAAGGTAAAAGTCGTAGAAATCCCGCATATCTTCTTGATAATCACCCGTCAAATAAAGTGGCTCGCGAATGACGAACGCCTTGCGGGGGTAGTCGAAGCCAACCAGAATGAGCGGTACGTCGGCTTTGAGGGCCATGTAGTAGAAGCCTCGTTTCAGTTCTTTCACGTCGTCGCGGGTGCCTTCGGGCGTGATGGCAATGTGTATGGTTTCGTGTTCGCGAAAAATATCCACGACGGCGTCCACCAGGTTGTTGGCCCGGCTCCGGTCCACGGGCAAGCCGCCCAAAGCCCGGAAAAGCCAGTCGGAATACCATTGAAAGATTTCTTTTTTGGCCAAAAAACTAATGTCGAAGTGCATCGACGCCCGCGCCCCGATGCTAACGGCCAGGTCCCAGTTGGAGTGGTGCGGTGCGCCTACCCAAATTGCCTTCTTGACCGCGTAAGGCGGGTTACCGATGACTTTCCAGCCGAGTAGTTTGTAGAGGGATGCGAACATATATGGTCTAGAACCTCACAGCCGATGGTCTTGTTTGGCCTTCCAGCCGCCCTAGTTGTTCTTGCAACCGCTCGACCTTGTTTTCGAGATGCTTAAGTTGGCTTTGCTGACTTTACGTAAAGCATCTCGAACATCCGTAGCGCATTGCCCTGCATCAGGGCATCTCCGATTTCTCCTATTGGAGCGGGTTGGTTCAGCGTGACCGTCCAGTCAGGATCCACCAATTCGGCGGCACTGATGCCAAATACATCAATTATCCGCACAAAGTTCTTGGCCGTAGGGTAGTTTTTGTCGTTCTCCCACTCGAAATACGTACTTTGGGCAATGCTCAGTAGCTCGGCTGCCTGGTTCTGAGTA
>JBBSKK010000348.1:0-4590 GCA_038256395.1 Cytophagales bacterium
CGATATCCAGTTGGTGCTGTTGTCCTGGATTAAGTCGGTGGCCGCTTCCGCTCGTATAGAAAGGCCCGTAACCCAGGGTAGCGTGTACTCGACGTACAGGTTTCCCAGGGCGCGGTAGGTTTTCTTGTTATCGAGGTTCAAGTCCCGGCGGGAGGCGAGGGCGAGGTTGCCTGCGCCCGGATTCCAGTAGCCCGAAGGATCGTTGGGATCGAGAACCGGGTACCAGGGCAGGGCCGTTTGGATGGCCGAACCAAACCCGCCGATGGTTCCCCCGGAGTTGCCGGGATTGCCGCTTTCGGTTTTGCTGCGGTAGTTGTTGGTGTACATCACGTTGAGCTTAACCCCCGTTTTTAAATTCTTTACGGGTTCCAAATCCACGTTGATCCGGCCAGTCAGGCGGTTGAAATCATTGCCGACGTTCAGGGCTTTGTCCGTTCGGTAGTTGAAGGAGGCGAAAATCGATCCTTTCTCCAGCCCCTGGTCGAACGAAAAATTGGCATCCTGGTAATTGCCCTGCCGCAACACGTAGTCGAACCAGTTGGTATTCACTTTCAGCGCGTCTTCCCGGCTGATGGAGGTGGGGAAATTGGCGTTCAGGATGTCGCCGGGTTCGAACACGCCCCGGCCCCCATTCTTCTTGGCGATGTCCATGATCTGAAACCACTCGCTGGTGTTGGCAAAGCCGATGGATTCGGGCGAACGGGTCAGGTTGGATATTCCGGTGGAATAATCGAGGTTGACATTTCCCTTGCCTTTGCCCTTCTTGCCGCCTTTGGTCGTGACAATGACTACTCCGTTGGAGCCGCGTGAACCGTAGATGGCAGTTGCGGCGGCATCTTTCAACACCTCGATGGACTGGATGTCGTTGGGATTGATCGTGGACATGGGATTTTGCGACACCGTGCCCGAGGTACGGCCCAATCCGTCGCCGGAATACACGGGCATTCCGTCGATGATCCACAGGGGATCGACGCCCGTAAAGATGGAGTTGACCCCGCGCACCTGCACGCTGATGGGCGCACCCGGCGTACCGGAAGTTTCACGAATGTTGACCCCGGCGGCCCGTCCCTGCATCCCGGCGGTGAACGAAGCGGAAGGTACCTGCTTGATTTCCTGTCCCGTGACGGTAGCCACCGAACCGATTACATCCCGCTTGATGGCCGTACCGTACCCGACCACCACTACCTCATCCAGGGCTTTGGTATCTGCTTGCAGGGTAATTTCCAGACTACTGCGATTTCCTACCTCCACCTCTTGCGGCACGTAGCCGACGAACGAGAAAACCAGAGCCGAACTGCCCGTAGGCATATCGATCGAAAAATTCCCTTCCCGATCCGTAACCGTACCCTTCGATGTGTTTTTCACCACAACACTCACACCCGGAATGGGCTCGCTCGATGCGTCGCGTACGACACCACGAACATTGATCATAGGAACCACAACGGGGATGACAAGCGTATTGATCTTCACCAGATCATTCGACTGGGAAAGGGGACGGTCAGATGTTGAGCTAGTGGACCGATCGAGCTTGTTTTTTTTTCGAAGCAGAATGTGCTTGCCCTTGATTTGCCACGTAATTTCCGAATCAGAGAATAGCTCGCGCAGTACTTCGTCCAGGCTGCCACTTTCGTTGATGTTAACCTTACGGCTGGGGTCGATCTGGCTGGAACTGTAAAAGAAACTCATGCGGCTCTGGCGCTCGATTTCGTCCAGCACCTGTTTCAGGCTGGCTTCACGGAGATTGAGCGAAATCCTGACGTCGTTTCCTGCCGAGGCGTTTTCGCTACGGGCGGCAACTCCCTGCATAGGGGTTAGATTCAGGAGTAAGAGGGCAAATGCGAGCATGGCAACCGTTTTGGTTTTGAGCCGCGTCCAAACGCGCGGACAAGGCGAGGGTCGTAAAGTAATTTTCATACTTTTGTGTAGGTTTAGTGAAAACATAAGATGGTGAACTAGGCCTGGACGCTACCGTTTTATCTTTGGCGAGATGGGTAGCGTCCTTTTTTTAGGAGCTTATTTTTTTGTGCATAGGCTACCATTTAGGGTGATTGATTTTCCGTTTATGTCTGCCTTTTCCCCGGAAAATGTTTCAAACAGGCTCAGCACTTCCGGCAGTGTCTCGTTTTCTACATTGAGATAAAAGCGGCAGTCTTTCGAGGTTTCGTCCGCAATCCTGATTTTTACCCCGTACCACTTCTCCAATTCGGTGGCAATGATGCCGATGGGCTGGTCTTCAAATACCAGGCGGCCCTTGGTCCAGTAGGCACTCCGGTCTGGCTGGGCACTGATCGCCCGAACCGCCACCTCAACCTTATTTTCCCCAAAAACTGCTTTCTCGGCGGGCTTCAGTACGGTTTCTGCACGTTCCGGTGAATCCAAGTCGCGCACCGTCACCTTGCCCCTAATGAGCGTAGTTTCAAATATATTTTGGGCTTGGTCCGATTTAACGTTGAAGGCTGTTCCCAGTACCTTGATTTCCATCCGGGACGTTTTCACGTAGAATGGCTGTGCGTCGTCGTGAGTGATGTCGAAGTAGGCTTCTCCTTCCAATTTTACCTGTCGGGCATTTTCACCCTTCCATTCCGAATCATAAGATAGGGTTGAGTTCGCGTTCAGAATCGCGCGGCTCCCATCGGGCAGGATCACCGTTCTTTTTTGCCCGACCTCGGTGACTAGGGTACGTGTAGTATCTCTATTTAAACCATAGTAGGCGATTCCTGCCAGTATCAGGATTCCGATGAAACAAGCGGCCAATTGCCCTATCCATCTCCGTGAGAGAAGGGGCAATGTGCGGGGAGGCCGATCCTGACCGATACGTTCCGAAAGCCGCTCAAACACTCTGCCAGAAGCGGCGGGATCCATTGGGTTTGTATTTTTCTGGGCCTCCTTCGCTTCCAAGTCGAGGAATTCATCCAAAACAGCCTTTCCCTCGGGAGTAGCCAACGACCCGAAGAGTTTTTGCAGTTCCGCCTCCGAACACCGATTGGCCAGATAGCGTGCCAGTAGCAGCCTTATTTCTCGTTCGTCCCTCATTCTTTTTGGGTGATTTACTACCTATACAACCCAAACCCGAAAGAGGTATGCTCTACGATCGAAAAATTTTAAGAATAGAAGAAAAAATAAAAGGAACGGAAGAGTCTAGCGCAGGAAGAAGTGCACCAGCATCGCAAGGCCCAATAGAATCCCGGTTTGGACCTTTAGATTTTGGCGGACGAAGCGGTTGGCTTTGGCCATGTGATCCTTCACGGTACCTTTGGAAATTTGGAGCTCTCGGGCGATCGCGTCCAAATCCAGTTCTTCAAAGCGGTACATCCGAAACACCCGCTGGCGCTGCGCTGGGAGCTGATCTATAATCTGCTCGACGATTTGAGCCAATTCGGTGGCAAACAACGCTTCTTCAGTCGAGTTATGTACCTCAGCCAGCGACCGCCGGATTTCGGCCATGACGGCCTCCTCCCGGTTTGCCCTTTTAATCAGATTGAAAATATGGTTTTTGCAAATGGTGGAGAGGTAGGGTTTCAATGAGCGCTCGGAGTCGAGTTGCGTTCTGGTTTCCCACAGTTTGAGAAAGACATCGTGTACCACCTCCTCGGCCAGGGCAGAGGATTTCACAAACTTCTGGGAGAAATGATAAAGATAGCCGTGATAGGCATCGTAGAGACGCGTGAATGCCTCGAGGCTCCCCGATTTTACGGCCTCGACCAGTTGTTTTTCATATAGTACAGATAAATCCATAATCCAAAGCTTTTTGCTTGCCGCCTATAAAAAGAATAGAATAGCGAAATCTAATCAGTAAACACAGCCTTTTATCGACTTAAAAACGGAGTGGAACTTTTAACCGCAAAATTACGGACTTGCTTATGAAATACCTTCTTCTGACCTTTTCCCTGCTCCTCACCCACTTGCTCTTCGGTCCCGGCGACAAGCCCGACGACAGCCGTTTCACTAAAATAACCCTCGACGACGACCTGAACGAACCCATGGAACTGGCCATCGCCGACGATGGCATGGTCTATTACATCGAGCGCGTGGGCTACGTCAACAGCTTCGACCCCAAGACTAACGCCAAAAGGCGGATCATAAAACTCGACGTCCGGGCTACGGGCGAAGACGGTCTGCTGGGTCTGGCCCTCGATCCCGGTTTCCTGAAAAATCATTGGCTGTACCTGTACTACGGCGATCCGGTGATGCAGGGTGACACCTACACCAACCTATTAAGCCGCTTTGAACTCACGGAAACCGGGCTGACCAACCGCGTGGACATGCTGCGCGTGCCGTTGCTGCACGAGGGCGTCAACCACTCGGCGGGTTTACTGGCCTTCGACCCCAGGGGGAATCTGTTTCTTTCCACGGGTGACAATACCAACCCCTTCGAGTCCGACGGATACTCGCCCAGCGACGACCGTCCGGGCCGCATCCGCTTCGATGCCCTGAAATCGGCGGGCAACACCAACGATCTGCGGGGGAAAATCCTGCGCATCCGCCCCGAAGCCGACGGCAGCTACACGATTCCCGAAGGCAATCTCTTCAAGCCCGGCCAGGAGAAAACAAGGCCCGAAATCTATGTCATGGGCAACCGCAATCCTTTCC
>JBBSKK010000349.1:0-4586 GCA_038256395.1 Cytophagales bacterium
CCACCGGACTGCTGCTTTTGCTGGGTGCGGGATTTTATTTTCAATTCAAAAATCCGTTCAAGAATAATGCAGCCGGTGCGGTGGCGAATTCGCTGGCGGTGATGCCCTTCACCAATCTGAGCGGGGCCGAAAGCGACCCGGCCTGTGAAAGTATTATGGACAATATTTACACGTCGGTCGCGCTCATCGACCACCTGAAAGTAATTGCCCGCTCCTCATCGGACCAATTCAAAAGTACGCCCAAGAGCGTTTTGCAAATTGGCAACGAACTTGGGGTGGCCAACCTGTTGAAAGGCCGTTTCTTAAAAACAGGGAATGAAATCCAGCTAAAAATCGACATGATCGCCACGCAGGAGGGCGGGCAATTTTGGACAAAAACGTACAGCGCGTCGTATCAGGATATTTTCAAACTGACCGACGAAGTGGTGGCCGACGTGGCCCGACAACTCAACCTGGCGACCCGCACGGCGGCTGCCGAAAATCGCCTGTTGGCCCGCACCCAAAATCTGGAGGCCTACAACGCTTTTTTGGAGGGGCGGCAGTTGATGCTTTCGCGTACCACGGCCGATCTACAGGAAAGTCTCGTCCGACTTGACCAGGCACTTGCTCTGGATTCAAGCTTTGCCGAAGCCTGGGCGTTCAAAGCCGCTGCCACCTTGTTGTTGCCCAGCGCGGGCGAAACCGAAACCGAAAAAAAATACCGCCTGACCGAGCAATATACACTGACAGCTATCCGCATCGACCCTACCAACAGCACGGCCTATGGCGTGTTGGGATTTTTGTACCATAACACCTACCAGTGGCAGGCCGGGGAAAATGCCTTTAGGATTGCGTTGCAGCACAATCCTAATGACGCCCAGGCCAACTACTGGTACAGCATCCTGCTGCGGTCGATGGGTCGGGTGAACGAGGCAGTCGAGTTCAGTACCCGCGCCGTGGCGCTCGATCCGCTTTACCCCATCATTCTGGCTGGTCACGTTCTCAATTGTGTGTACGCCGATCGGATGGATCTGGCTAAAAAAAGCCTTGAAAACGGGCGGGTTTTGTTTGATAATTCCTTTGCCTACCATATGGCCAGCGCCTATCGTTACATGGCTCAGACCGAGTACACGCAGGCCACTGCTGAATTTAACCGGGCACTCGTGCTGAACCCCGACGACAAAGGCAATATGCCGCTGATCATGTACTGCGAAGCAAAAAGGGGAAATCGACAAAAAGCCACAACGTTCCTGCAAGGCTTAACCTCGACTACCCCCTGGGACAATTACCAACGGGCGGTCGTGTATGCCGGGCTCAACCAAGCCGACAGCAGCCTGTACTATCTCAAAAAAGCCGCCGATGAAGGGTATTACTTCCGCGATACGAAGGTGACGTCGGTGTTCGAGCCCTACCACAAAACGCTCGCCTTCCGGGCGGTGCTGCGCCGCTACAATCTGGCCGATTGATCTGTCGATACATCGTATCTGTTATCGGTTGTAGAGACGTTGCATGCAACGTCTCTACTTAAATATCCCCTCATCTTCCTGCGCTTTCTCCGCCGCCACAATTTGGCCGATTGCCCCACGATGCAACAAAAAATGGCAGTCCTGCAACAATAGACGAAGAAATGACACAATACACGAAGTTTCTGACACAATAGCAGAAGTCTTTGCCACGCCTTATCCCGAAATTTGTAGCAGTCAAGAGGAGCAGAAAGCTGCTCTGGATTTTTCATCTCAAGCAAAACCCCCAACCCCATGACCAAAGTAGGTATCATCGGTGGCGCCGGATTTATCGGTAGCCACGTCACCAAAAAATTCCTGGCCGAAGGCTACGACGTCAAAGTCTCGGTGCGGGATTTGTCCCAAAAGGAAAAGTACGCGCACCTCCACGACCTGGAAAACGCTTCGCAGCTTGAACTAGTGGTAATGGACGTGCAGGATGCAGCGGCCCTGCAAACGTTTTTGCAGGATTGCGAAATCGTGATCCACAGCGGCACGCCCTTTCAACTCGCCGTCGACAATCCGCAGGAGGAGGTGTTCGAGCCGACCGTCCGGGGAACCGAGAACTTCCTGAACGTGGTCAGTCAAACGCCTTCGGTGCAGAAGGTGGTGTTCGTGGCCTCGGTGGCTTCGCTCAACACGGCCTACCCGATGCCCGTCCCCAACCGCCCCGCCGACTACGTATATACCGAAGCGGACGAGCCGTACCTGGACACCGAAGCCATTCCTTACTGCCAGGCCAAGTACTACGCCGACCAGGCCGTGCGGAAGTTTGTGGCCACGCATCCCGACCCCGGCTTCGAGATCGTGAGCGTGTTGCCCACGGGCGTGATGGGCAAACCGCTGTCGGCCCGCGACGATTCGACTTCGGTGGGCCTACAATATCTTTTCAAGAACAAGATCGCCCCCAATCCTTTCGTGCAAATGCTGTTCGACAACGACGTCGAGTTTGGCATTGTGTCGGTTTCCGACGTGGCCGAGGGGATTTTCCGGGCCGCGACCACCGACGGACTACACGGCAAGAACTACCTGCTCAACAGCGAAAGCTATAAAGTATCGGATATGACGCGGATGCTCAACGGCGAAGCCCCCGTGGACGCCGCCCGAAACGTGTACAGCAACGCGGCGGCGACGCAGGATTTGGGAATGCAATTCCAGCCCGCCCACGTGCCGCTCAACGAGTGGGCGTAGCATACAACGCTGTCAGCCTTACGCAAAAATTACATTGCCCTTTACCTTTTCCAATTTCTCTCTTTTTTCACAAACCCTTTAAATTCAAACAAATGAAGAATCTCAAAACCCTCTTACTTCTCACTACTTGCTTGTTGGGAAGCCTGTCACTCCGGGCCCAAACCCCAGAGCCGACGTTCTTCATCGTCGAAACGATGAAAACCATGCCCGGCAAAGATGCCGACTACGTAAAAACGGAGCGCGAAGTTTGGAAGAAACTGCACCAGGAGCGCATCAAACGCGGGCTGATCGGGTCATGGAGCCTGTACGCCGTCCGGTATCCGGCGGGTACCGATGCAGCCTACGATTTCGTCACCGTTACGAGGGTTGACGGCATGAAAAAACTGGAAAATCCTTGGGGAACCATGTTTGACGATGCGGAAAAAATGCTCACCAAAGCCGAATACACAGCCGCAATGAATATCGGTTTGCTTCGCAACTTGACTAACAGCTCGGTGTTTTATGGAGAAGACTTCGTAGCCGCCGACCCCAACGCCACTACCCCTTCCAAGTACCAGATGATCAATAAGATGAAAGTAATGGAGGGCAAAGCAGAGGCCTATCTCAATATGGAAAAGAAGGTGGTAAGACCCCTGCACGTCGAGATGATGAAATCGGGCGGAAGGGCCGCCTGGGGTTTGTATAGCCTCGTAATGCCCAACGGAGCAAACCAGCCTTTCAACTACGTTACTTCCGATTTCTACAATAAATGGGAAGACATCGCAGCCGCCGGTGATTACGCAAAAACCCTAGCCAAGGTACATCCCGGCATGACCGCCAAGGCATTTGAAAAGCAGATTTTCGATTCCCGTAGTTTGGTCGAGCAAGAACTATGGGAGTTGATCGATTTTGCGCGGTAACAGCAATGCATATCCCTGGGTCTGGGTCGAATGGACGCAGACCCAGGGAAATTTATATCCCAATTCCATCAAAAACTTAATCCTTCCAAACAAATGAAAAAGACAATGACAAACCTCCTTTCAATACTTGCCCTTGCCTTCATTGTAAGCGCCACGGGCTGTAACACTGCCTCGAATAACGCCGCGCCCGACATGGCGGCCATTAAGGATCAAATCCAGGTAAAAGAAACCGCCTTTGCCGCCGCCCAAACCGCCGGGGATGTCGATGCATTAGCGGCATTTTATGCCGACGATGCCGTTACCATGAACGATGGACAAGCGGCAAGCGCAGGCAAAGAAGCCATCAAAAAAGAGCTGCTGGCGGGGCTCGACCAACGCGGAAAGGGATCGGTCACTACCTACGATGCGGAGGAAGTCTATGGCAACGAAGACCAGGTGACCGAGATTGGCAAAACAACCATAAAAGACGCTGCTGGGAAAGTAGTTTATAACGGGAAATACATGGCCATTTGGGAAAAACGCAATGGCGAATACATCTGCATCAGGGACATATCGAACAGCGATGCGCCCCAGCCTTCTGCCGCCGAAAAAAGCATCCACGTGTTCGATATGCCGAAAGACCTGACCGAAGAGGAATGGTTGGCTACGATCAAAGAGATGAACGCGGTAATCGCTGGTATCGGCTATCCGAACGCGGGCTATACCTTCTACAAAACTTCGGATAATTCAGTAAAAAACAACCGCTATTTCTTCGAAGGCGTCTGGCCAGCGGGTGATGGGTACAAAAAAATCCACGAAGATCCGGCATTCGTGGAGGTGGCAAAAAAACTGGATCCCTTGTACGCCAAAATCAAGGCAGTGGAGATGTACCGTCGCGTGGTGAAAGTAGAGTGAGGCGATAAGTGCAAACTGCCCGGCAAGTTTAACTCTAAATCCCCAAAAGCAATGAAAATGAACTACGTATCACTCGTCAAGGCCATCTTCCTGTTCTGCTTCATTGCTTTGACAGGCTGCC
>JBBSKK010000350.1:0-4585 GCA_038256395.1 Cytophagales bacterium
GAGACATTGAAGTTGGTTTTTCCTAGTTTTCGGTAGTTCATATTTTTGAGGCACAAAGAGGCAAAGGCACAGAGGCACAAAGTGGCTTTTGCTGTGGACTCACTTTGATAAGCCTAGTTTTGTTCTAACAGTCAATTAAATTATTTCTGGTTAAGCATTCGTTTCGACGGTGTCCGGGACGTATTCCAAGACGTCGCCGGGCTGGCAATTTAGAGCTTCGCAAATGGCTTCGAGCGTGGAGAATCGAACGGCCTTGGCCTTCCCGGTTTTCAGGATAGAAAGGTTGGCCATCGTGATATTTACTTTTTCGGCCAGTTCGGTCAAGGACATTTTTCGCCGCGCCATCATTACATCGACATTTACAACGATGGGCATAGTTTAGATGGTTAATTCGTTTTCCTGCTGCAACTCGACGCCCCGCTTGAACACCTGCGCGATGATATAAACGATGCCGGCGTTGAGCAAATAAACACCATCCACATCGAAATTCGCCAATGAATAGTCGAAACTTTGGATGAACTCGGTCGCACCGGACATACGCTTATTCAGATAATGCACGTAGTTTTTACCAATGAAACTGATGATCCAGATGGAAAGAAGCAGGTATCCCGTGTTGATTAAATAATGAGCCGTTTTCATGCTAAAAGGATTCCCCAGGTTGATTTGGGTAAGGATGTCCTTGACTTTCTCCCACACCTGCACGTGAAGAATGGCGACAGCCAGCAGCAAAGAAAAAATAGCGGACGAAGGCACGAAGTGGTCGGACTGAAAATCTGCCCCGTTCTTGAGGTGGCCAAGGACAAAAACCACCGCGAGCATCACGGTTCGAATGATGGCACCAATGTACACAATCCACGCTCCGACCCGTAAAATCTGCAAAATTCGTTCTGTTTTCATTTTGATTGATTGGTTTGATTGGCACAAAGGTAAAATACTATTGTTGATAAACAATAAATAATTACCAATAAACAGCATATTTTTTTATACCTTTTCTCCTTACCTTTCGCTGACAGAAATTACAACTCCCTGCCTGTGAAACCAATAAACCTCCTCATTGCTTTACTATTAAGCACCACTCGTCTATTTCCCGCTCTGGCGCAATCGTATCAGCCGCCTGTCTTCACCGATCCGGAGCGCACAAAAAATATCGAAGCCGTATTCCCAGCTCTCGACAAACTCCATAAAGACTACGCCGAGAAAAACCATTTTCCCGGCTTCATCTATGGCGTAGTGGTGGACGGGAAGCTGGTGCATACGCTGAGTGACGGCTATACCGATGTCGCTAACAAGTTGGCTGTAACGCCGCAATCTCTGTTTCGGATTGCCTCCATGAGTAAAAGCTTTACGGCGATGGCGATGCTGCAACTGCGCGACGCGGGCCGACTGAACCTGGACGACCGCGCCGACCAATACATCCCGGAATTGAAGAATGCTAAACTACTCACGACCGATTCGCCTCCCATCACAGTCCGCCACCTGCTGACCCACGCGGCGGGATTTCCCGAAGACAACCCTTGGGGCGACCGCCAGTTGGACGTCACCGACGAGGAGTTTGCCCAATTCCTGCAAAAGCCGATTTCATTATCCAACGCGCCCGGCGTGGCTTACGAGTACAGCAACCTGGGCTTTGCGCTACTGGGGCAAATCGTTAAAAAAGTATCGGGAAAACCTTACCAGCAATACATTGATGAAAATATTCTGAAACCGCTCGGCATGACGCACACTAAGTGGGAATACAGTGAAGTTCCCGCCGCGCAACTCGCTCACGGCTACCGCTGGAATGACGGGAAGTGGCAGGAAGTACCGCTACTGCACGACGGAGTATATGGCGCAATGGGCGGGCTGATTAGTTCGCTGGAAGATTTCAGCAAGTACTTGGCCCTGCACCTGTCGGCCTGGCCGCCGCGCGACGGAGCCGACAACGGGCCGCTGAAGCGCAGCTCGCTGCGGGAGATGCACCATCCCTGGAATTTCAGTGGGATGAATCCACGATACACCTACGCCAGCGGTCGCCCCTGCGGCATCGCGACCGCCTACGCCTACGGGCTAAGCTGGCTGCGCGACTGCGAGGAGCGGGTGATCGTGGGCCATAGCGGCGGCTTGCCGGGCTTTGGGAGCAACTGGCGCATCATGCCGGAATATGGCATCGGCGTCATTATGTTTGCTAACCTAACCTACGCCTCTACTTCCTCCCTGGGTATGCCCGCCCTGGATGAGCTGGTCACGCAAGCCCATTTGAGGCCGCGCTCGTTGCCCGCGTCGGCGATTCTTAAACGACGTCAGCGCGAACTCAACCAACTCCTGCCCGATTGGAAAAACGCCGAAACCAGCGGTCTTTTTGCCGAGAATTTCTTTGATGATTACTCCCTGGCAGCTTTGGAGAAGGAAACGCAAAGCTTATTTGAGAAAGTGGGTAAGGTGCAGAGCGAGCAGGAAATCGTCGCTGAGAACCAATTGCGGGGGAGTTACCTGCTGGAAGGAGAGCGGGGCAATCTGAAAATATTCTTCACCCTGAGTCCCGAAAAGGAGCCGTTGATTCAGGCTTTCCACATCAGGGAAGAGCCAAAATGAGACAAAGTACCTTATTCTGAAACCAGGCCGATGACCACCTCGCCATTCTTCTTGGTGGGGTAAACCAAATCGGTTAGCACCGCCGCGCCGTCGTTGGCGAAGATTTCGACGATGGAATTGTCCACGAAAATGTTCAGTTTCAGCTCGCCGTTGACTGGCGGCACGGTCATGGACTCCACGCTGGGGAATTTTTCATGAAAAGCTACGTTGCCCGATTGGGTGCGGTCGAGGGTGAGTTTTTGCGCCGCGATGTCGTACGACAGGTGAACCGTCTCGTTCTCGTTGCTGAGTAATTTTATCTGAAAATTTTTGGCTTCGTTCAACTCGAAAGTGAGGTCGAGGCGATAGGAATTGCCATCCATTTGCAGAATCACGCCCGCATTAAGGTCGGGAGCCTTCATGGTCAGCGTTTTGGTGTCAATTCCTTTTTTAAAAATAGGTTGTTGGATCAAATGGTAGACGCCGCTGCTATCCAGCCGCAGCGATAGTTGGCGCGGCAGCGAGAACATCCCGCGAAAACCAGTAGTTGGGGTTTTGTTGGCGTAAGCCCAGTTGCTTACCCAACCCAGAATGATGGGCTGCGGCTGGTCCGCCGGGAGGTTGTTGAAGGGAATGGCAGCGTAAAAATCCTTACCGAAGTCCACGCGGCGCACGCCTTTCTGTCGGTCGGCCTTGAAGTGCATGCCATCGAAGCTACCCACGAAATACTGCATGCCCGTAAAGTCGGTGTCTTCCGCCGCGCTCGAAATCAGCATCACCCACTTCTCTTCGTCGCTACCCTCCACGGGTACTCTGAACAGCGAAGGGCATTCCCAAATCTTGGCCATGTCGCCCATCTTCCCAAATTCACTCAATCGCTTCCACTTTTTAAGGTCATCCGACTCGTAAATCTGTACCAGAAATTCTTTGGGCTTGACCACGACCATTTTCCACTTGCCCTGGTACCGGAACACGCTGGGGTCGCGGAAGTCCTTCATGCTCAGGTCCAGTACGGGGTTCTTAGCGTAATATTTCCAGGTGCGGCCCTTGTCGGCGCTGTACGCCAGGCTCTGGTGCTGCGCCACGCCTTCGTCCTTGCCCTCTACTTTTTTATGGACGTGGGAGGTGTAAATGGCCACCATACCGCTCTTGAAGCCCGGCGCAAAGAAGCCGGAGGTATTCAGACTGTCCACCACCACGCTACCCGAAAAGATCATCGTTTCGGTGCTGTCGGCGTTTCGGTACTCCGGCAAAGCCAGCGGTAGTCCCTGCCAGGTTTTCAGGTCGGGACTTACGGCGTGGGCCCAGCTCATGTGGCCCCAGGTATCGCCTTCGGGATTATATTGGTAAAAAAGGTGGTACTCGCCGTCGAGATAGACCAGGCCGTTGGGGTCGTTCGTCCAGTTTTGCGGCGGGGCGTAATGGTAGGCGGGGCGGTAGTCGCCCGGTACGATGTCGGGGACGCTGGGCTTTTCCTCCTTCTTAGTGGTGCAGGCAGCGAGGAGGATGCCGAACAAAAAGAGGGTGAACAGCGAACGCATTACAGTAAATTGCTCATAAATCAATGGTTCGGGAATTTTCGGGAAACATCGGCCAGGTAAAAAAAGCACGCTAGTTTTGGGTATCTGACATCCAAACTAAAACACGCCCATGCAGGAGCAAGCCCTCACCGACGCAATAGTAGCAAATGCAGCCGAACTGTCCAAGTGCCGCCGCCGATTTCTGAGCTGCCTCCCCTTGTCACCGCTCAGCATCGACCACAGCCCTGACTTCCTCCGCCCGGCGACCCGACCGATCTATTGCAATCGTGTCTAATGCGTCGAGGTGAACAAAAATGTTCCCAAGGTCCAGCAGCTTTACTGATTTGGCTGCAAATCCGCTTGATTGTTGGCTAATACTTGAATTACCGAGTTGCAGTCTACCATCCTTACCCATACTCAAACTTCCACCCGCCACGTATTTCTAATGGCGTACTCTGAGCCGCCAAGCACAGAACTGGCATAAAGGTCACGATTGAAACTATCGTCGCCCCCAC
>JBBSKK010000351.1:0-4582 GCA_038256395.1 Cytophagales bacterium
CCCTACCGGTACTTCATTCACCGCCCGCATGAAGATATCGCTCATGGTGGGGATGTTTTCGCCGAAGGAATGGATTTCTACTTTGGGGATGAGGTCTTGAAGCAGTTGATTGGGCGAGCCGCCTCGGGGCAACCGGATCTCGCTGCGGGTAAGTCCGGCGGGCAGCGAGCGGCTGCTTTCGACTTGATAATGCCCCGCCAAACCGTTGAGCAGGCCGCTGTGTTCCACAAAAAAAGTATTGGTCTTGAACTGCTCCTTGATTTGATTCTTTGGGCCGTCCAGCACTTTTTTGGCGCGGTGGATGAGGGCGATGTAGTCGCAGAGTTCCTCGACGGTTTCCATGCGGTGGGTCGAGAAAATGATGGTACTGCCCTTCTCGCGCAGTTCCAGAATTTCGTCACGAATGAGGTTGGCGTTGATCGGATCGTAGCCGGAGAAGGGTTCGTCCTGGATAATCAGGTCGGGCTGGTGTAGTACCGTGGACACGAACTGCACCTTCTGCTGCATACCTTTTGAGAGGTCGGAAACCTGCTTGTCCCACCAGGTTTTGATGTCGAATTTGGTGAACCAGATTTTTAGCTTGTCCATTGCCTCGCTTTTAGACAAGCCCTTCAAGCGTGCCAAATACAGCAACTGGTCGCCGACTTTCATTTTCTTGTACAATCCGCGCTCCTCGGGCAGGTAGCCGATGCGCCGGATGTGGGCATCACTCAGCGGCTTGCCATCAAAAATCACCTGACCAGAATCCGGGCCGGTAATTTGGTTGATAATGCGGATGAGCGAAGTCTTTCCCGCGCCGTTCGGCCCCAGCAGTCCGAAGATGCTGCCCTTGGGAATGTTGATGCTCACATCGTCTAGGGCGCGGTGTTCGGCGTAATCCTTGACGATGTGGTGCGTTTCTAGTATGTTCATAAAAGTTGTTTTCGTAGGGTCGGACAGGCGCACCTGCGGACCTATGTGTTCGCCGGGAGTGCGGCTGTTAAGGCCAAGCTTGTTAGGCTTCAAAGTTGCGAAGGATTAGTTCCCGGTGCAAAGGGGTTTGGTACAAAATGGCCGGGATTGGGATAAGTGGCAAATAAAAAAAACGAGCGGAAGGTTTTCCGCTCGTTTTTTTCCTGTTTTGAGGAAAATTAGGTGTACTTGGGCCGCACCTGGAACAGAATCCAGCCGCCGATGAGGAAGCCGATGATGAGGCTGAAAATCTGGAAGGTGAGCGCATAGATAATCAAGCTCAGAAGAAAGGCATAGTACATCAGATTCCAGCCGCGTATTTTCCGCGCCCGAAGCGGAGTGAAAGCCATAATATAGATGAATGCCATTAGCCCGCCGCCTATAATACTGATCCAGTACTGCCAGGTGGAACCGTAGCTGTATATGCCAAGCGACCCAAGATTCAGGATTGAACCCAGACCTACGGCGGCTAATAAGCCCAGCAAGGCAAGGAAGGCATAAATGGCGACCGCCCAGGGGGCTATCTTCACCAGGATTTCCCGCAGACTGTCGGGAAACTCGGGGAATTTGGCGAACAAGTCGCGCATTTCTTTTTCGAGAGGAAGTTGTTGTGCCATGCGTAGTTAAGGGGTTTAGGTTAGGAGGTTGAGGAAATTGGGCGTAAACTAAGGTAAATCCGGCACAGAAACAACAATTTGGAATGTCGGAATGTCGGAATTAGTGAATATTGCCCTTGCCAAATTATTCACAAATCGCCGGGCGACCCCGTCCGACATTCACTAATTTCCAACCTACTTGGTCAAACTACCAATCAACTCCGGCATCTCACTTTTATCTTCAATGAGCGTCGAGGCGTACTTGCCGTGAATGGCGTCGATCCACATTTTGGCGCGGTCGGTGAGCTGGAAGTCCTCCGTCATCATGCGGCCTCGGGCCACCAAAATCCCCATGTCGGCCCCTTCGTAGAAATAGTCGCCGGACTTGGAGATACGGAGGAAGAAAGCTTCGTTCTCGCTCTCGACGGCGCGGCGGTGCGTGTCCATGCGGTCGAATTGAATGTGGCCGTTGTCGAAAATCCGCCAGATTCCCGACTGCGGGGCTTCGGTGACGTACTCGATGGTATTTCTGGTGTGCTTGATGACCATCTGACTCCAACTGTCGGAATTCTCCTGCCGCGCCCAGCGGTCGTTGATGGCCTTCACGCTGAACTCGTATTCAACGTCCATCCATTCCAGAATGTGGAAGAGGTACAGCGGTGCGTCGGCCAGGGCAAACACGGCGTGGTTGGTGATAGAACTCGCGCCCGTCACGCGGGGATTCAGCTCACCGAGGTAGATTTCGCCGTTGTCTTGATCTATTAAAAAATCAAGCTCAAAGTACCCTTTATAGCCTTCCTTACGAAGTTGGTCGCCGAAAAGCTGGGTGTATTTTCTGGCTTTGCGGCGCAGGTCTTCCGAGAAAGAATCGGGGAAGATCTCGTTGCCACACCAGCCGCCTTTGTAAGGTGTGAGTTCCTTGAAGCCCACCAATTCCGTCATCAGTGGTGCCACGACGGTGCCATGCTTAGTAACGCAGGCCTCGATCGCCGAGCCCTTGCAGTTGATGCGTTTCATCACCTTCACTTCGGCTTCGGCCTCGATTTCTTCGGCGTGCTTGTTGTATTCTTCTTCATTGGAAATGAAGAAAGTCGTGTGGCCCGAATCGCCGAAGGGTGTCTGAATTACCAGATCATGTCCCAGCTTTTCGGCCGACACTTTGCCCAAATCCTTGTAATTCTTGACCTTGGACAAAACGTAAGGCACACAGGCCACGCCCGCCTTTTCGGCGATGCGGTTGGTGTTTACCTTATTATCCATGAACGTCCGCATCTCGGCGGGTGGGAACATGATTTCCAGACCCAGCTTCTTGGCCAGTTCCTCAGTTTTCTCGTCGAACATCAGAAACATGACCTTGCCCGCCACGCCGTTTTTCTCGCGCAGCTTGATGTAGTTCTGCACCTCGGGGTGCATCAGGAGGTAGTTATTGATGTCCTCGATGCTCGTGAACTCGTCGTGCGGCATTTCCTCCTTGGGGGAAAACACATTGGGGTGGAGTCCGTCGAAGCACTCGATATGGCAGATGAACTTGAAGCCCTTGATCCACTCATCGGCCCCCAACAGATTGAAGTTGGTGGCGCTGATGAAGTACAGCGGCACTTCGTTTTTATGAAAATAGCGACGGATGTCGGGAATTCCTTTTAGGGTCGGGGTAGGGTTTATCTCTTGTGACATTTTTGGAGTTTAAAGTTTATGAGTTTAAAGTTTAAAGTCTTTTTTGCCGACAGCCGTTATGCCTCAGCGACCTCTGTCGCTTTCTTGGTTTCAGTTTTTCCGTTGACACTGATTTCTATCGTTTTGATTTTTCTGTTTAAAATCTTTTGGGTAAAAATCCTCAGTCCTAAATCGGCGCGGAAGCCGTGGATTTCCTTGACGTCGAGGGCGAGCATGAAGTCGATGATTTCGGGGCTGACGACCTGGCCCGGAACCAGCACCGGGAAGCCGGGCGGGTAGGGAATCACGAAGGACGAAGCGACCAATTCCTGGCCGTCGTCCACGGCTTTCTTGCAGTCGGTGAGCGAGATATAGTCGAAATTCTCTTCGTCGTAGGCCAGGAAGTACGCCTCGCGCAGGTTGCCGCCCGGTACGCCGGGAATAGCGCGGAATGAATCGTGGAAGCGGCTAAAATCCGGCAGCGGCGGTACGTCCTCGGTCAGCGACCAGATTTTGCCCAGCGCGATTTCGGTTTCGCGGTTGTTGAGCGACTCAAACTCTTCGTCGAGTTGTTTGGCGATGGTCAGCAGGGCGTTGGTGAGGTAGGCCACGCTGCCGCGCGTGGTACCGATGTTGGTCATCAGCAGCACCGTATTGCGCGACGTCTTGTTGATTTGGATATTGAATTGATCCATCAAGTACTTGTTTTTGAACGTATCGCCATCCACGCCCGTGCGACCGATGAAGAGCGTGATTTTGGTTGGGTCGAGCATAAACTCGTCCTTTTCCCAGGCTTCTTCCATCCGATTCCAGCCGTTTTTCTTGTCGTAATATTCGCCCAAACCGCTTTGTCGGTACTGGTCGGGAATAAAATCCTTGACCGTCAGCACATCGAAGTACTTGCTGAGTTGCGGGTCGTCGTTGACCTTAGCGCGGAGGACCATCGCCATTTCGATGCTCTTTTCCACCATTTCGTAGCCCTCGAACTGTACTTGCCGACGGCCTACGTCGAGCGAGGCCAGCATCTGGTAGTTGGGCGACGTGGAAGTGTGCGTCATGTACGCCTCCAGGAAAGTGTTTTCCGATTTTTTGCGGAATTCTTCGTCCCAAATGTGAATCATGCTGCCCTGCCGGAAACTGCTCAGCGTTTTGTGGGTACTTTGGGTCGAATACACCCGGATGCGCACCTTGTCGGGATTGGGCATTCGCGGTTCTTCGTCTTTCCCGAGTGAGTTGATGTGTTCGACGTACTTGGCGCGGTACTTCTCGGTCCTATATTTATTGTAAAGTTTTTTGGCGGTGTACATTCCGGTCCGCTGCTTGAAAACGTAGGTAAATCCGGCGTAGGCAAACCACGCCTCGTCCCAGAGGAAAATCATGTC
>JBBSKK010000352.1:0-4580 GCA_038256395.1 Cytophagales bacterium
TTGTTATTACTGGCCTGCCGGACGGGCTGAAAGGTGATGGGACGCTGATTTCGGGAACACCAACCAAGAAGGGGGTGTTCACGGCCCAAGTTCGTGTGACCGATAACGGTGGGGGCGCGGCGGAGACCACGTTCAAGTTTACTGTTTCGGCGGATAACCTGCCGCCCGTCGCGAACGGTAATATTTCCGACCAAACAGCTCCGGTCAACCAACCTTTTAGCTATACCATCCCGGAAAGCGTATTTAGTGACCCGGACGGAACCATCGCCTCGGTCACGATTCTGGGACTGCCGGAGGGCCTAACCAGCAGCGGAAGAACCATGTCGGGAACGCCCACCAAAGCGGGCAAGTACCAGCTGGTAGCGGTGGCTAAAGACAACGCCGACGCAACCGTGCTGCTTACTTTCAATCTGACCGTAGTGGGAGAAAACCGTCCGCCGCTGATAGCCAAGACCATCAACGACCAGGTGGCCGACAGCAACGCCGTCTACCAATTTGTAATTCCGGCGGGTACGTTTGTGGATACCGACGGCAAAATTGCCCGGCTGGAAATCTCGGGCTTGCCTGCCGGTCTAAGTGCCCAGGGCGACACCATCAGTGGGCGGCCTGCCCAGGTGGGTGAGTTTATTGTCATTGTGAAAGCCTTCGACGACAAGGGGGCATCTGTACAGCTTACTTTCAAGCTCACGGTGCGGGGCGTCAACGCGCCGCCGATGGCCGACCCTATTCCCGACGTAGTAGCCATCATGGGCCAGATTTTCCGGTTCGATGTCAAACAGTATTTCAAAGATACGGATGGTTCCATCGCTTCGGTCAGCTATGCGTCGGCCCTGCCGCCCGGCATCACGGCCAACGGGTCGTTGCTGGCCGGCAACCCCACCGCCATGGGCGAGTACCCCATGAAAGTAGTGGCCAAAGACGACAAGGGTGCTTCGGTCACGGTGGAGTTCATGCTGCGGGTGGAGCGGGCCGAACTGCGCATCGCGATGTACCAAACCGGGCAGTTGCCAAAGAAAATAAGAGAAGTGGCCAACGCCGACATCATTGCCCTAAATTCGTTGCCCGCCAACCTCGACCTCTACGTGGAAAGCAACGCCGACCTCAGCTCGATGAACTTCGAGCTGACCGGCCCGGTCAGCTGGAAAAGTACCGACGCGGCGGCACCCTTCGGCCTGTATGACGACTCTGTCGGCTTTAAGCCCACATTAGGTGCCTACAAACTGAAAGTGACCGCTTACCGAAACAACACTCTGGTGACCAGCCGCTCCATTCAGTTCGACATTATCAAGACCAACAACACGCCGGTGCGGCTGGGCGTAGAGGAGATTGAAGTATTCCCGACGGTAGAGCCGTGGAAAGCCTTTCCCAATCCTTTCGTGAATATCGTCAAGGTGCAAATGACAGGAAAAGACTTTGTCCCCAAGGCCGTGGAGGTAGTCACGGTCGAAGGCCGCAGTACGCTACTGGACCAATCGAAATGGCGGGTGGAACACGCACTGCTGGAACTGAACCTGACGGAGACCACAACACGACCGGGCATTTACTTGCTGCGAATTACCGGGCAGGACGACCTGCCGCGCACATTGCGGATTATGAAGGAAGTGGAAAAATAAGGAGGCGGGGCCGTAGAACACTTTGCGCGTTCTGTTCGTTGTGAGAAAAACATCATCAAGCAACGCTCATGACACTTTCCATTCATAAATTACTGGCCTGGTCGGCTTTACTCCTATTTATCGCCTGTGGCAATGGCAAAAACGGCGACGATGGCAACTCCGTCACCCCCACGCCGAACGGCATTAGCTACCAGGTGACGGAGGCTTTTCCGGGTTTGAAATTTAGTGATCCCGTGGAGTTGGTCAACGCCGCCGACGGCAGCAACCGCCTTTTCGTGGTGGAGCAGCCGGGGACGATCCGCTTTTTCGATGCTTCGCAGAAGCCTTCCTCGGCTACGCTTTTTCTCGACATAAAAAATAAAGTGAAAAGCGGCGGCGAAATGGGGTTGCTGGGCCTGGCCTTTCACCCCGATTTCAAGAACAACGGCTTCATCTACGTCAACTACACCCGCGACAACCCCCGTGAGTCGGTCATTGCCCGCTACAAAGTGAGCGATCCCGCCACGGGTACCGCCGACCCCGGCAGCGAAGCCATCCTGCTCACCTACGCGCAGCCTTACGCCAACCACAACGGCGGGGCGGTGCATTTCGGGCCGGACGGCTATCTCTACATTTCGACGGGCGACGGCGGCAGCGGCGGCGACCCCAAGAACAATGCCCAGGACAAAACCAGTCTGTTGGGCAAGATCCTGCGGCTCAACGTCAATTCCACCGACCTGGGCCATTACGGCATTCCATCCGACAATCCGTTCCTTGAAAACAACGACGATGCGCGGGAGGAAATCTACGCCTACGGACTGCGCAACCCTTGGCGGATCAGCTTCGACCCGGCCACTAAAAAACTCTGGGCGGGCGATGTGGGCCAAAACCAGATTGAGGAAATCGACATCATCGAAAAGGGCGGCAACTACGGCTGGCGGCTCAAAGAAGCCGACGACTGCTTCAACCCCAAAAACAACTGCCAGCAACCCGGACTAATCGCCCCCGTCTGGGACTATACCCACGCCAACGGCGATATTTCCATCACGGGCGGCTACGTCTATCGCGGCCAGAAACTGCCCGGCTTAATCGGAAAATACGTGTACGGCGATTACGCCAGCGGTCGCATCTGGGCGCTGGAAATACCCGCCAGCGGATCGGCCAAAAATGACCTGGTCGTCAATAAATCCGCTTCGATCTCGGCCTTCGGCGTGGACGAGCAGAACGAGCTGTATTTCCTGGATTATGGTGGCGGAAAGATTTTGACGCTTACTGCGGAATAATCAAAATTTCCTGGCCCCTACGAGTCGGAAAGTTTCTTGATCGGCGTCAGCAACACTTTCCTGAACTCCACTTCTGAGCCTTCCGATTGTAAAGCGATGTGGCCGCTGCTGGCCGTGGCGTCGTAGCCGTAGTTGACAAAATCTCCGTTCATCCAGACCTTTATCGAATTGCCCAGGCACTCGATGGTCAGCTTGTTCCACTCGCCCACGGGCTTTTCCGAGCCGTCGGTCAGGTTGGGAATGCGGCGAAGTTTGTCGCCGTTGACGCCCCATTTCTCCTTCGGCCCCCGGCGTTTTTCCATGTCCGGCACCACGATGTCCTCCTGAATACACCAGAAATCGCCGGCGTTGGTGTGCATCATCTGCACCTCGATAGACTTGGGAAACATCTCGTAGAGCGCGCGCGGCGTCGAGACAAACACCAGCGCCCCGCAGTTGCCGGGCTTGCCGGCGAAGCGGTATTCCAGTTCCAGGCGGAAATTCTGGTAGGTGCCGTCGGTAATCAGGTGGCCACCGGGCGTGCCGAGGCTCACCAGCATTTTGTCGCGAACCACAAACGGCATAATGGCTTTGGCGTCAGTGTCCATTGCAGGAACATCGGCGTGCCAGCCGCTGAGGTTTTTGCCGTTGAAAAGGCTGCGCGACTGGGCAGAGACGGTGAGTGTTGCCAACGCAAAAAGGGCAGTCAACAGGTTTATTTTTTTATTCATAAAAATCGTGTATTGCTCGCGTAAGAGATGGCAGCTAAATGAAACGTCCTAGAAACATGGGCAAATCATAAAGGTAAAAATCAGGTGGAATTACCTTTATGCCTTTGAAATTCAAACAAAATATGAAAAGAAACTATTGGCTTGCGAGCGGCCTGGCGGCTGTGTCATTTTTGGTAATCACCTGTACTCGTACTGTGCAGATGCCCGACCAGTCGCAGGAGGCACAGGTACTTCCTGAATCGGGTTTCGCCACGCCCCGCACCGTGGACGAAAACCCTTCTCCCGCGCCCCTAACGCCGGGGCAGGCGCTGCGTTCCTTCCGCCTGCCCCAGGGCTATCACCTGGAACTCGTAGCCAGCGAGCCGATGGTCACCGAACCCGTCGCCATAGCCTGGGACGGCAACGCCCGGATGTACGTGGCCCAGATGGAAACCTATATGCAGGACTTGGAAGGCACGGGCGAACACGAACCCACCAGCCGTATCCTGCTGCTTGAAGACACTAACAATGATGGAAAAATGGACAAGCGGTCGGTGTTTATCGACAAACTGCTGCTGCCGCGTGCCATCCTGTGCGTGGGTCGCGAACTGCTGGTCAGCGAAACCGACACCTACGACATGTACGCCTACCAGGACACGAACGGAGACGGCGTGGCCGACCAGAAGCGGCACGTGTACCAAGTGGGGCGCAAGGCCCCCGGCAACCTCGAACACCAGCGCAGCGGCCTGGACTGGAACCTCGACAACTGGATTTATATTACCGTGGATCCCGTGCGTTTCCGCTACAGGAATGGCATGATTGAGGCCGATTCGCTCACCAGCGGCAACCTGGGGCAGTGGGGACTCACCCACGACGACTACGGGCGGCTGTATTTTAGCCAGGGCGGTGGCGAAAACGCGGGTATCGGCTTTCAGATCAATCCGGCTTACGGCCAACTCAATTTCCGCGATGCGTACGACGAAGCCACTTTCAGCCCCGTCTGGCCCATCATTAAA
>JBBSKK010000353.1:0-4565 GCA_038256395.1 Cytophagales bacterium
CCGCGCGATGAACTCGTCGAATTGCAGGGCATTCTGGGCGAGGGCTTTGGCGGCTTCCACCAAATCCTCGCTGACCAAATCCGGGTACTCGTCGCGGAAAGTTAGGATGGCCGAAGGCTCGATGCCGATCAGCGGCGTGTTGTGGCTGATGAGATCTTTTAAGGCCGAGATATTTCGCTCGGCGATTTTCTTGGCGTCTTTCAAAAGCCCTTTTGACAACTGCGGACGACCACTGGGCGCGTGGTCGGGGATTTCGACTTCGTAGCCTAGTTTTTGCAAAGTCCAAATGGCTTTTTTGCCAATTTCTACGTCGCTGTAATTGGTGAACTCATCGCAGAAAAGATAGACCTTTTGATCTGTGCCAGTAGGATTGCTTTTCTTTCCTTCTTTCTTAAACCAACCCCGCAACGTTTCGCCGCGCAGCAGCGGCATGGTGCGGTCGGGGTGGAAGCCCACGACGCGGTTGGCGATCCGGCGCAGCGGGGCGTTTTTGAAAACCAAATTGTAAGCCCACGGCACGTAACTGGCAATTCCCGTCATTTTGGAAAAATTTCCCACCAGCCAGGAGCGCAGCGGTACGCCGTGAACGTCGTGGTACTGTTGCAGAAATTCCATTTTCAGCTTGGCGACATCCACGTTGCTCGGGCATTCGCCCTTACAGCCCTTGCAGGCCAGGCATAAATCGTAAACTTCCTTGATTTCCTCGTGGTCGAAGCGGTTGTCCTTGGGCGAGCGCGTCAGCATCTCGCGCAGGATGTTGGCGCGGGCGCGGGTCGTTTCCTTCTCGTTGCGCGTCGCCATGTAGCTCGGACACATCGTGCCGCCGCTCAGTTGCGTTTTGCGGCAGTCGCCCGAGCCATTGCACTGCTCGGCGTGTTGCAGAATGCTCTGATTTTCGAAGCGGAAGTAGGTCTTGAACTCGGGGTTCGACTGGTCGGCCTCGTAGCGCAGAAAGGTGTCCATCGGCAGCACGTCCGTGATTTTGCCAGGATTAAAAATCGCCTGCGGATCCCAGGTGCGCTTTATTTCCTTGAACAGTTCGTAGTTATGTGGTCCCACCATTTGCGGGATGAACTCGCCGCGCAGCCGCCCATCGCCGTGTTCGCCCGAGAGCGAGCCGTCGTATTTCTTGACCAGCATCGCGATTTCCTCGGCGATCATCCTGAATTGGCGGTGGCCTTCCTGGGTCTTTAGATTAATGATGGGCCGCAAATGCAGCTCCCCCGAACCCGCGTGGGCGTAATGCACCGCCGACATATGGTGCTTGTGCAAAATCTCGTTGAAATCGCGGATATAATCCGGCTGATCCAGCACATCCACGGCAGTGTCTTCGATCACGGCCACGGCTTTCTCGTCGCCGGGAATATTGGCCAAAAGTCCCAGTCCCGCCTTGCGCAGCGTCCAGATTTTCTTGGTGTCGTCACCGAACAGCAGCGGAAAATGAAAGCCCAGACCGACGGCCCGCAGTTCGGCTTCCAGTTCGGTGGCGAGTTTTTCTACCTCCGGCTTGGTTTCACGCGAGAGGTCCACGACTAGAACGGCCGGATAAGTGCCGTCTTCTTTATCCTTAACAAAAAACGCGTTCTGCCGCTGCTCGGCATTGGTGGCGGCGCATTCCAGCACGTAGCTGTCGATGAGTTCGACGGCCTGCGGCTGGTATTTCAGGGCGATGATGGTGGCGCGGAGGGTTTCGTCGATGGTGTTGAAGTGCGCGCACAGCAAACCCTGCGTCTTGGGCGGCAGCGGTACGAGGTTGAGTTTTATCTCCGTCAAAAGACAGAGCGTCCCCTCCGAACCCGCAATGAGGCGGCACATATTGAAATCCGGCCCGTCGGGCGTGAAGGGCGCGCAGTCCAGGAGCATGTCCAGCGCGTAGCCCGTGTTGCGCCGCTCGACGGATTTCTTGGGAAAATTTCTTCGTATCTCCGCCTGATTGTCCGTGTCGGAAAGGATTTCCAGCGTTTTCTGATAAATCGCGCCTTGCAATCCCGGCTTTTGCGCCATTTGCCCAACATCGTCCGTCGCCGCAAAAACCGCTTCGGAGCCGTCGGCCAGCAGGACCTTCACTTCCAGCAAATGCTCCCGCGTGGAGCCATACACTACGGAATTCGACCCGCAGGAATTATTCCCCACCATGCCGCCGACCATCGCGCGGTTAGCCGTGGAGGTTTCTGGCCCGAAGTACAGGCCGTGTTCCTTCAAAGCCATATTCAGTTCGTCGCGCACCACGCCCGGCTGCGTCCGCACCCAGCCTTCCTCAGCGTTGATTTCCAGTATTTTATTAAAATATTTTGAGACATCCACCACGATGCCGCCGCCCACCACCTGTCCGGCCAGCGAAGTACCCGCCGTGCGCGGAATGAGCGAAACGCCGTTTTCCCGCGCGAAGGCGATCAGCGTTTTCAAGTCCCGTTCGGTATGCGGGATGGCCACGGCCAGCGGCATTTCGCGGTAGGCCGAGGCATCGGTGGCGTAAAGCGTGCGGAGCGTGTCGTCCTGAAAAAGCTCGCCGTCGAGTTGGCGGGCAAGGGCGTCGAGGTTGGGGGCGGTTTGGGGAATTGGTGCGGTCATTACCTGATAACGAAAAAGTCAGCGGCTGGGTTATCGGCAAAGATAGTCAACCGGGCTTTTACAGACCTCTCCTGCAATCTAAACCAACCCGGAAAATAACCCCGGCGCCAGCCCGAACAGTATCGTGATAATCGTGGCCGAAATCAGCACAATCTGGTAAAAAGGCGCGACGCGGATTTGGGCGGTTTCGCCTTCCTTCATGTAAGCGGCCATAATCACCCGGAAGTAGTAGTAAATCCCGACCGCCGACATCAGCACGGCGACGACCAGCAGCCAAATGATGCCACGCTCGGCGGCGCTGCCGAAGACGAAGAACTTGCCCCAGAACCCAGCGGTGAGCGGGATGCCCGCCAACGAAAGCATCGAGACCGTCAGCACAAAGGCCAGCAGCGGATTGTGCCGGGCCAGGCCGTTGAAGGCTTCGTAGGTTTCGCGCGGCTTGCCGGTCATGGCTTTTTCCCGCGCCAACGGAATCAGGACGCCAAACGCGCAGATGGTCGCTACGGAGTAGGCCATCGAATAGAAGAGAATGGCGTTTTCCGTCTGCGGCGTCATGGCCGTGAGGGCGATGAGCAGGTAGCCCGCGTGAGAAATGCTGGAGTAGGCCAGCATCCGCTTGAAGCTATCTTGATAAACCGCAATAATGTTCCCTACCAGCAAAGTCAGGACGGTAATCACCGCCAGCGTCATCCACCAGTAATCGTAAATACCCGTAAACGAATGCGACAGCAGCCGGTAGAGGGCCGCAAAACCCGCCGTTTTCACGATCGTGGCCATGAAAGTCGTGAAGATGGTGGGAGCACCTTCGTACACATCGGGCGTCCAGAAATGGAACGGTGCCGCCGACACTTTGAACAACATACCGATAAGTACCATTAGCAGACCTCCGTACAACAAATAGGAAGGGTTGCCCTGTCCGATGTAAGCCTGAATGCCCGCCAGGGTAAACGAACCCGTCGCGCCGTAAAGCAGCGCAATGCCGAACAGCAGAATTCCCGTAGCGAAGGCCCCCATCAGAAAATATTTCAAAGCCGCCTCGTTAGAACGCAGGTTGCGTTTGTCGCTACCCGTCAGCACGTACATCGCCACCGACAGGATTTCCAAGCCCAGGAACAGCATGATGAGGTTTTCAAAACCAATCATCATAAAGGCTCCCACCAGCGAGAAGAGCATAATAGCGTAGTACTCGGCGGGTTGCGCCTCGTCGTCATCCTGAAAGCCGCGCGTCATGGCGACGATCATAAAGGCCGAAACCAGCACGATACCGTTGAAAGCCAGCGTAAGGTTGTTCACCGCCAGCATATTGTAGAAGTAAAGGATCGTGCCTTCGTTCCACTCCACAAAGTTGCCGACCAGGGCAATGGCCAAAAACAGCAACGTCGCGGGCAGCAGAATGGCTTTGGATTTGGCAAAACCCAAAAACAAAACGACGATTCCCAGGAAGGACAGGAGTACTATGGGGTACATGGGGTAATTAATTATGGATGAACCGCAGTAGTTGATTAACCGTCGGTTCGGTCATTTCTAAAAAAGTGCCGGGGTAAATGCCGATCCAGAAAACCATGATGGTCAACGGAATAAGTACAGCACGTTCACTCAGGGTCAGCTCTTTGAAATGTTCGGTAAAATCCGAAGTGCTTCCGAACATCGACTTTTGGAACATTCTCAGTAAATAAACGGCGCTCAGAATGATGGTCAGCCCGGCGATGGCCCCGAGCCAGTTGTTGTACTCGAACACCCCGGCCAGCAGCAGGAACTCGCCCACGAAACCACTTGTGAGCGGCAGCGCCACGCTGCCCAGCAGCATCACCATGAAATAGACGCTCAGACTAGGCGTCTTTTGCGTAATGCCGCCCAGGTGGTCGAGGTAGCGGGTGTTGGTACGGCTAAAAATAATGTCGATGATGAAGAACATACCTACCACGTTGATGCCGTGCGCCAGCATTTGGATTAAAGCGCCCTGCATTCCGTTGAGGGTAGTCGAAAACACCCCG
>JBBSKK010000354.1:0-4565 GCA_038256395.1 Cytophagales bacterium
GATGGAAAATTATTTCAGCATAATCAATAGATTTTCAGTAATTTATGCTAATCCAACAAATTACTCTATCTATACCTTGCTCAAATTAACTTAGGCAATAAATACAAGAAAGCACCCGGCAAGGTCGTTGCCATTCGTCTGAAAAGAATTTTTGAAAAAAAACAGTCGGGCATAATTCCTTACGTTTGAATGAAGTTCGCAGCAGTTTCGATTTTACTTTATCATTGAGATAACTAACCAAGGGAAGAGAATGATGGGAATGTGTACTTGTTTATTTTAATGTTTAACCAAATGTAAATCAAAAATGCAAAACGAATCAGAGAAAAAGCAGAATGTAGCGTGGGCGATCGTGGCAGTGCTGGCGGTTGCAGTAGCGATGTTGGGTTTTCTGTTCTTTCAGCAAAGGGCTGAATTGACCGACCAAGAGGCGACAGTAATGGAGAAAGTGCGGGAGGTAGCGGCAACGCGCACCACCCTGGATTCGATTTCGACGGTGCTGAATATGAAAATCGCGGAAGTAGAGAAACTTGGCGGCGACGTAGCCGAACTGAACAAAGTGAAGGAGCAACTGGAAGCCGACAAGCTGGCTTTGTCCCGGACCAAGAAAGTCGAGACGGGTAAGTACCTGGCCAAGATCAAGGAATACGAAAAATTCCTGGGCGAGAAGGATGTCGAGATCGCTCAATTGCAGGAGCAGAATATGATGCTGGCTTCTTCCAACGACTCCTTGAACACGACGGTGGGCAGCTTGCGCACCGAGCGCGAAACCTTGGTGCAGCGCCAAACCGAACTCTCGGATTCGGTAATGACTTACACCGCGCAGAACAAAGAACTCTCGGCGAAGGTCAACCGCGCCGCCGCCCTGAAAGCGCAGAATTTTAAGGTACTAGCCGTGACGTCCAAGGGCAAAACCCGCGACGACGACGCCTACAAAGCCAAGCGCGTGGACAAGATCAAGATGGTCTTTGACCTGCCGGAAAATCCGCTGACGCGCGAGGAGAGGAAGGACATTTACGTGCGGGTACTCGACCCCGAAGGAGCCGTGCTGTCGGACGACGCGATGGGTTCGGGTGAGTTCGAGGTGAACGGTCAGGAGACCAAATACACCGCCCGCGAGACAGTGGCGTACCAGAACAATAACCAGAAAGTCGAGCTGTTGTACGACAACTCGGCGCAGTTCCGGCCCGGTAAGTACAGCATAGAACTGTACGCCGAAGGCTACCGGATTGGCGGCGGAAATTTCGTGATTCGCTAATTTTTCCAGAATTTTGAGATAAAAGCCGACTCATGTGAGTCGGCTTTTATTGTGAAAAGACCGTAGATTGCCGTTGAATACGAATTTGATAACCTAATTACCTGGCAAGAATACCATGACCGAAAAGCAGCAACGCTTCCACGAATTACATCCTGACGCCTTTTTCCTAACCGCCGACCAGCCGCAGCGGCTCATTGATTTCTTGCAAAAAAACGGCTGGATTGCGGATGATGAAACCGTCACGCTCATTGAAAAGCCCGGCGAGGGAAACATGAACTACGTGCTACGCGTCCGCACCGACCGCCAGTCGTTCATCGTCAAGCAGTCACGTCCCTGGGTGGAAAAGTACCCGCAGCTCGACGCGCCTATCGAGCGCATCGTGGTTGAGGCGCAGTTTTACGATGCTCTCTCTGAGGTCGGGGACTTGCAAGATTTCATCCCGAAGCTGAAAGGGTTTAGGGCCGAACATTTTATTATGGCGGTGGAGGATCTGGGCAAGGCCTCTGATTTTACGAATATTTATAAGAAATCGGGGCAAATCTCTCCGACGGAACTGGCCGATCTAGTGTACTTTATTTCGGGATTACACCGGGTTTCTGCGGATGAAATGCGCGAGCCTTTTCCTGACAATCAAACTTTAAAAGTGCTCAATGCCGAGCATATTTTTAATTATCCCTACCTGGAAGACAATGGCTTCGACCTCGACACGATTCAGCCGGGTTTGCAGGAATTAGCCCTGATTTACAAAAGGGACGAAGCCTTAAAAAACAAGGTAAAGGGCCTGAATGAGGTGTATTTGGGCAAAGGCGATACATTGCTGCACGGCGACTTTTACCCTGGAAGCTGGCTCCGAACTGCGGATGGCACTAAGATTATTGACCCGGAATTTGCCTACCTGGGCCGCGCAGAATTTGACTTGGGCGTATTAGTGGCGCACCTGAAAATGGCGCAGACGGACGAGGCGGCCATCGAAGCGGGATTGACCCAATATACGTCCACAGGCCAAAATTTCGACCACGAGCTTTTCGCCGGATTCTGCGGGGCCGAAATTCTGCGGCGGATTATTGGACTGGCGCAGCTTCCGTTGGATTTGTCGCTCGCAGAGAAGGGCGAGTTGGTAGCCTGGGCCGCTGCATCGATACTGAATCCCGGGATAAATGCTTTTATGAAAACCGATGCGAACGATATTTCTCGAAGTACAACTTTTAAAAACTCATGAGCGTCTCGGTTGCCAAGTATTGGCGTAAAGTGATTCCTGCCTTTTGTCTGTTAGTCTGTTTGTCAAAAGCGCAGGCGCAAGCCCCCAACGGCCTCACCAAGCAGCAGTACTACAACAAAGTACTCGGCTTGCTGGTTGGCTCAGCCATTGGCGACGCGATGGGCGCACCGACCGAAATGTGGCCCCGCCGCGACATCGAGGTGGAATACGGGCGGATCTATAAACTGGACTCGATGGTGCGCGCGCCCTCGCCCGAAGGCACCTGGAAATACAACCTGCCCGCCGGAGGTACCACCGACGACACGCGCTGGAAAAAACTCGTTTTCGAGTATGCCCTCACCCAAAAGCTTCCCCAACTCGAACCCCGCGCCTTCGCCGACCACATCATCCGGCAGTACCAGAGCGACATCAAAAACCTGAAAAATACCGAAGGCTTCGACCCTGAACCTTACGAAGAAGCCATCATGCGCATGGCGTGGTTGCAGGAATGGGCCAAAGTCGCCAAGCCCTTCCGCGACAATAACCTGAAAGATTACGCCGACGCGCTGAGCAAGTTTTACGGCGGTGAAATGGTCTGCGCGGGCTTGCTCTATGCGCCCGTAGTGGGCGCAGCGGTACCCAATAACCCGGCGCAGGCTTACGATCAGGGCTACGATTTATCTTTCTTCGACATCGGCTATGCCCGCGACATCACGGCCTTGGCGGCGGGCATGACTTCCGCCGCCTTCGACCCCAAAGCCACGCCGGAAAGCATCATGAACGTCAACCGCACGGTGGATCCGAAGGGGTACTTCAAAAGCCGCCTGGTGGGGCGGCGGGCCTACGCTTTTTACCAAACCGCCCGCAACATTGCCTACGATTTCAAGCGCACCCAACTGGCCGATTTACCCGAAAACTACGTCGTTCCGGCGGCCTGGCGCAGCCTGTCGCCGCTGGAACACTACCGCATCACGCAGGCTTTCGCGCAGCTCGATAAGTTGAACGAGGATTTGCCTTTCCACGCGGCGGAAATCATGCTGATCACCAATACTGCCCTGCTTTGCCACGATTTTGATTTTGAAAAAAGCATGGCGTTCATCATCAACTACGGACGGGACAACGATACCGTGGGCGCCGTGGCGGGGGCAATTTTGGGCGCGTATTGGGGCGCGGATAAGTTGCCCGCTAAATCCTCAAAGCTGGTAAAGGAAGTGGCCAAAAACCAACTGGGAATCGACCTCGAAAAGTTGGCACGCGACATGACGGACAAGCTTTACTGAACTTCTACTTCCATATCGAGCTGTTCCAGCATTTCGTCGAGTGAGGCGTTCTTTTCGGCGAAGAGCGGTTTGTGGAATTCGTACAACTTTTTCAGCAAGTGCATCAGGTGCAGCTTTTCGACGGTGGAAAGTGGGCCACCAACCAAATTGGCTGACTTTTGCATTCCTGCCAGGGCGGCGAAAAATTCCTTTTCCCCTTCTGGCGTAATGGAAACCTGCTTGCTGCGTCCGTCGTCCGGGTCGTTCCGTTGGTCGATAAAACCGTTTTTCAGCAGGCGCTTGATAATCTCCATGCCCGAGGTTTTTTCGTGGGAATTGTGTTCGATGAGTTCCGTCTTGGTGCAGGTGTTCAGCTCCATAATCTTCCCCAGATAAAGGAAATCATCCATCGTAATGAGCGGACTATCTTCGAGGGCGATCTTGGTGTAGCCTTTGGCAAAGCGGTACAGATGAGCGATATGCTGCGAAAGCGCGACGTTCAGTAATTCTTCTTCGCTGACTTCGACGGCGGTTTCCGGTTTACTGAGCGAATAGCTGAGATAATCCACAAAGTTCTCCATCGTGGGGCCGCCGCCGCCCTGCGGTAACTTCTCAAAGTTTTCCAGGTGATCAAGAAGTTGTTTGATAATGGAGTGATTCATAGATCGGTAAAACTGAAACCTATTAAAGGTTCGCTTAAAAGGGGAGTATCGCCTTTTGTTGTGTCAAATATGACCCTTACTTCGCAAATTCGGTTGTTGTACCATACAAGCTAAAACTAACGTCCGTTGTTTCAAAATTCTCCGTGTCCTTTCTATGCAGTCCCCCGCTAAGCACCTGACAAGCGTATCTA
>JBBSKK010000355.1:0-4549 GCA_038256395.1 Cytophagales bacterium
ATGATCGACGGGGCGCTGGGCATGGCTTACGGCGTCACGGCCACTACGTTTCTGCTCACATTGGGCATACCGCCCTCGGTGGCGAGCGCGAGTGTCCACTCGTCGGAAATTTTTACTAGTGGCGTGTCGGGCTATATGCATTTGAAATTCGGGAACGTAAACAGTAAGCTGTTCAAAACGCTGCTCATTCCCGGCGTCATCGGGGCCATCGTGGGGGCTTATGCCCTGACTACTTTGGAAGAATACATTTATGTAATAAAGCCCATTGTGGCGGTCTACACACTGATTCTGGGTGTTTTGATTTTGAAAAAAGCCCTTAAAAAGCGCATCGAGAAGCGTCCTTTCAATAAAATTGGCTGGCTGGCGCTGCTGGGCGGCTCGCTGGACGCCATCGGCGGCGGCGGCTGGGGACCGATCGTGTCCTCGACGCTGATTGCCCGCGGGCGTCACCCTAAGTACACCATTGGTTCGGTGAACCTGACGGAGTTTTTCGTCTCGCTGGCCAGTTCGGTGACGTTCATCACGCTCATCGGTTTTTCGCACTGGCAGGTCATCGTCGGGCTGGTTCTGGGCGGTATGGTGGCGGCCCCGATTGCGGCCAACCTGTCGCGGCGTTTACCCATCAAGACGATGATGATTTTGGTCGGAATCGTGGTAATTGTGGTAAGTTTGAGAATTATTTACACGGTAGTCCTCAATTATTATTGATCTATAAAATGAAGAAGCAGACCAAAGCCATCCGCACCCAAACGCCGCAAACGCACTTTCGGGAGCATTCCACGCCGCTTTTCCTAACCAGCAGTTTTACTTTCGAAACTGCCGAGCAGGGCAAAGCACTTTTTGACGAAACGGAGCAGGGAAATCTGTACAGCCGCTTTTCAAATCCGACCGTGCAGGAGTTTGTGGACAAGGTGTGTATGCTGGAAGATTGCGAGGACGGCGTCGCTACGGCCACGGGCATGGCGGCGGTATTCGCCAGCTTTGCGGCCAGTTTGCAAGCGGGCGACCACCTTATCGCCAGCCGCGCCTTATTCGGCTCGGCACACCAGATTATTACGCAAATCCTCAGCAAGTGGAATATCACCCACACCTACCTCGACGCCTCAGCCCCCGAAGCGAACTGGGAAGCCGCCGTGCAACCTAATACCAAAATGGTGTACGTCGAAACGCCCTCGAATCCCGGCCTGGAACTGGTCGATATGGCGATGATCGGGCGGCTTTGCCAGAAGCACGGCCTGATTTTCAACGTGGACAATTGCTTCGCCACGCCCGCTTTGCAAAACCCCGCTGAGTTTGGAGCGCATTTGGTAGTGCATTCAGCCACGAAGTTTATGGAAGGACAGGGCCGCGTGTTGGGAGGTGTTGTAGTAGGAACCAAAGAACACATCAAACCGCTGCGGTTTTTCTGTCGGCAAACGGGACCTTCCATGTCGCCCTTTAATGCCTGGGTGTTATCCAAGAGTCTGGAAACGCTGGACTTGCGCATGGAAAGGCACTGCGCCAATGCGCTGCAACTGGCGGAAGCTTTGGAAAAACTACCGGAAATCAAGCAGGTCAATTACCCATTTCTGCCTTCGCACCCTCAGTACGAACTGGCTAAACAGCAAATGAGCGCGGGTGGAGGCATTATAACTATAGATTTGGAAGGCGGCTTCGAGCGGGTGAGTGCTTTTGTGAAGGCTTTACAAATTCCTTCACTCTCGGCCAACCTGGGCGATACCCGGACTATCATCACGAATCCTTACACCACAACGCACTCCAAGTTGAAGCCGGAGGAGAAAGCCAGCCTGGGCATTACTGAAGGCCTGATTCGTATTTCGGTGGGGCTGGAAGCGGTGGAAGATTTGATCGAGGATTTTACGCAGGCGGCGCGGGTGAGTTCTGAAATTCTGGCAAGTCAATAAATTATCTATTATGATAGCAGTGGAAACTTATACGACCAACTCCCTCCTCGAACTAATCGCCAACCAATCCGAAGTCGAAGCGTTGCGGCTCTTGACCGAATTATTCCCCGGACAAGTGGCTTTTTCCAGCAGCTTGGGCTACGAGGATCAGTTGATTACGGATTTGATCTTGAAAAATGAATTGCCCATCAGGATTTTTACGCTGGATACGGGGCGGCTATTTGAGGAAACGTATAAAACCTTACAGCGTACCAGTCGCCGCTACGATACCAAGCTGGAAGTGGTGTTTCCAAAGCACGAAGCGGTCGAAGACCTATTGAGCGAAAAGGGGCCGTATAGTTTTTACGACTCCGTCGAAAATCGTAAGGAATGCTGCTTTATTCGCAAAGTCGAGCCGCTGAATCGGGCTTTGGAAGGAGTCAAGATTTGGGTGACGGGCATTCGGGCCGAGCAATCGGGCAATCGGCAGGAAATGCAGCCCATCGAGCGGGACGAGGCGCATGATTTATTTAAATTCCATCCGCTGTTGTCTTGGTGTTTTGATGAGGTTCAGGAATACGTGAAAGAGCATGATATTCCCTACAATCTGCTACATGACAAAGGCTTCGTAAGCATTGGCTGTGCGCCTTGCACGCGAGCTATTCAACCCGGTGAAGACTTCCGCGCCGGCCGCTGGTGGTGGGAGGATGAAAGTAAGAAAGAATGCGGCCTTCATGCCAAATAAGTTTGCAAGTTTCTGAAAAGAACTTCAACTTTTAGAATAAAAAGTCAACCAAAATTATGTCAAAAATTCAACTCGACTATCTCGACCAACTAGAGGCGGAAGCGATCTATATCATGCGGGAGGTAGCCGGACAATTCGAGCGACCGGCTTTGCTTTTTTCGGGAGGAAAGGACTCTATCACCTTGGTACGTTTAGCCCAAAAAGCTTTTGCTCCGGCGAAGATTCCCTTTACACTGGTACACGTGGATACAGGTCACAATTTTGAGGAAGCCATCAAGTACCGCGATGAATTGGTAGAGAAAATCGGGGCTAAGCTGGTCGTCCGCTACGTGGAAGACACCATTAAAGCCAAGGGCTTGCAGGAGCCGACGGGCAAGAATGCCAGCCGCAACTGGCTGCAAACCTACACACTGCTGGATACCATCGAGGAATTTGAATTCGACGCCTGCATCGGCGGGGCGCGACGCGACGAGGAGAAGGCCCGCGCCAAGGAGCGCATTTTCTCATTCCGCGACGAGTTCGGGCAATGGGACCCCAAGCGGCAGCGGCCTGAGCTTTGGAATTTGTTCAACGGACGCATTCATAAGGGCGAAAACGTCCGCGTGTTTCCGATTTCCAACTGGACGGAGCTGGACGTGTGGTCCTACATCCGGCGCGAAAACATCGCGTTGCCCAGCATCTACTTCGCCCACGACCGCGAGTGCATCCTGCGTGACGGACGCCTTTTGAACAACACACCAGTCATTCAACCCGACGAAAACGACCAAATCGTAACGCGCCGCGTTCGGTTCCGCACCGTGGGCGACATGACCTGTACCGCCGCCGTGGAATCCGACGCCGCCACGCTGGACGAAGTAGTCGCCGAAATCACCATCTCCCGCATCAGCGAACGCGGCGAAACCCGCATCGACGATCAGCAAACGGAGGCGGCGATGGAAGATCGTAAGAAGGGAGGATACTTTTGATTTAGTTGACAGTTGACAATGGACGGTGGACAGTTAAAAAGTGTGTCATTCGTTATTGAAAACCAGAGATAAACTCATAAACTCATGTACTCATAAACTCATAAACTCGCTTTGGATTTATTAAGATTCATAACAGCCGGTTCCGTCGACGATGGTAAAAGTACCCTCATCGGCCGCCTGCTATTCGATACCAAGAACATCCTGGCCGACCAGATGGAGGCCATTGAAAAAGCCAGCAAAAGCCGCAACGACGGCGAAATCGACCTCGCGCTACTGACCGACGGGCTGCGCTCCGAGCGAGAGCAGGGAATTACCATCGACGTGGCCTACAAGTACTTCCAAACACCAAAGCGCAAGTTCATCAGCATCGACGCGCCAGGGCATATTCAGTACACCCGCAATATGGTGACGGGCGCGTCCAACGCCGATCTCGCCATTATCCTGGTGGACGCCCGGCAGGGCGTGGCCGAGCAGACGCGCCGTCATTCACTGATTGCCTCTATGTTGGGCATTCCGCACGTGGTGGTGGCCATAAATAAGATGGATCTGGTGGATTATTCGGAAGACCGTTTTCTGGAAATCGCCCAAACGTACCAGGAACTGGCGAAGAAATTGCAGATCAAGGATTTGACTATCGTTCCCGTGAGCGCTTTGAATGGCGACAACGTGGCCGAACCGTCGGCAAATATGCCTTGGTTCGCGGGCGAAACGATGCTGTCGGTACTGGAAAATGTCAATGTGCTGAGCGACCAAAATTTGACCGACGGGCGGTTTTCGGTGCAGTATGTGATTCGTCCCCAGACCGAAGAATACCACGACTACCGGGGTTACGCTGGGCGCATCCAAAGCGGCACGTTCCGCAAGAGCGATCGCATTATAGTCTATCCGTCGGAGCAGACTTCTACCATCGAGAAAATTGAAATGGATGGTAAGGAAGTCGAGGAGGCATTTGCTTC
>JBBSKK010000356.1:0-4542 GCA_038256395.1 Cytophagales bacterium
GCGGTCCGGACGGGACTCGAACCCGCGACCCCCTGCGTGACAGGCAGGTATTCTAACCAACTGAACTACCGAACCATTTCCGTTTCGCTGATGACTCAGGTAAAACGTGGGGCAAAAGTAGGCGGCCCCTTTTTACTACGCAAGCATTGGTTTAGATTTATTTTTGGGCAAAAAGCTAGAAAACTGATAATCAGGTTTCATTCCCCGAAATAAATTTTCAATTCCCCAATCCCAGCATCGCGTAGCCCTTCAGCTGGTAAGTCGTCGTGGCGATGAGCGCGGCTTCGGTCACTTTGATGTTCGGATTGCGGGGCGTATCAGTGTAGCCGCGCATCCGTAGCGACTGCCCGCAGACGAAGAATTTTACGCCTTTGCCAGCCAGTTCGTCAATGAGGGCGGTATTGGGATTGGCCACGCCAAAGGCTTTTTCGTAGGCTGCGTCGTTCATAATGAGGGGTGTTCCTTTGAAATGCACTACGACCACCATCGCGATATTTTCGGGCTTGATTCCCGCTTCGGCGTAGGCGTTGAATAAACGGGCGACTCTTTCCAGGCCGGGATTCAGCTCTTCAGGTTTTTCGGGGCCGACGGTGAGGTCGCCCACGATTTTGTAGGCCATTTTCTTATCGGCTACGGGCGTGGCTTCGGGAACGGGGAATACGCCGCCACCGTTTTTGACGACGGGAAATTCCTTGGTTTGGGCCAGAGTGAGGGAAGCAGCGAACAGGAGCATCAGGCCCGTCAGGGTGAGCGAATTGATGGTTTTCATAAAAATTAAGGGATAAATGGTTTGGGTCAACGAATATTCAATTCAAAAGGCATCCGGGCCTGCAAGCCCTTCATTTCCGTGAGCTTCTGGTAGATTTTAAACTGCGGCGCCAGTTGGCCGAGTTTTTCGTTCAGGATGCGTTCTTCCGACTTGCCCGACAGCTTCTGGATAATTTCCTGGATGGGATTGATCTTCTCGGGATAGTACCGCACCCGGTAGTCGCCGTCGTCCAGTTTGGCGGCTTTGGCGGCAATCTGGATGGCCTCGTCGAGGCCGCCCAGCACGTCCACCAGGCCGTTGGCCTTGGCTTGCACGCCCGACCACACCCGGCCCGAGGCCAGGCTGCGCAGTTGCTCGACGGGCATACCGCGCCCTTCGGCGGCCTTACGGGTGAAAGTTTCGTAACCTTCCTCCACGCTGCGCTGGATTTTCATTTTCTCGAAGTCGGTCATCTCGTGCGTCAGCGTGGGCCAGTCGGCGTGGGGGTTGGTCTTCACCCTGTCGAAGGTCACGCCGAGCTTGTTGTTGAAGAAATTCTCCAAATTGAAGAGTATGGCGAAGATGCCGATGGAACCCGTGATGGTGTTGGGCTGGGCCACGATGGTGTCGCAGCCCATCGCCATGTAGTAGCCGCCCGAGGCCGCCACGTCCGACATCGACGCGATGACCGGTTTTTTCTTGCGCGTCAGCTCGATTTCGCGCCACATCACGTCCGAAGCCAGGGCGCTGCCGCCCGGCGAGTTGATGCGCAGCACCACGGCCTTTATTTTATCGTTCTCACGGATTTTGCGCAGCTCCTTCACGAAAGAATCTGAGCCGATGTTGTCATCGTCGCCCTTACCCGATACAATGTTCCCCTCGGCGATGACCACAGCTACGCGCTTGTTGAAGTCTCCGTCTTCACCAGGATGATCGCCTTTCAGGTATTTACCCAGGCTCACGTATTCGATATCTTTCTTTTCGTCCAGTTTGAGTTCTTTCTTGAGCGCCGCATTCACCTCATCAGAATAGCCCAGGTGGGTGACCAGCTTGTAGCGAGCCGCCGATTCGGCGGTCGTTACCGCCAGCGAATCGGCCAGGCCGCGCAGTTCGCTGGCCGGGATACGGCGGGATTTGGAGACATTATCTATATAGTTGTCGTACAAAGCATTGAGCAGTTCGACCGACTGCCGCCTGCTGGCTTCGCTCATGTCGGTGCGGGTGAACGTTTCGACCGCGCTCTTGAACTCTCCTACCCGAAACACCAAAGGCTTCACGTCCAGCTTGTCGAAGGTACCTTTGTAGAACTCGTAGTCGGCCGACAGTCCGTTCCATTCCAGTAGTCCGGCGGGGTTGAGGTAAATCTTATCAGCCAGCGACGCCAGGTAGTAGCCCTTCTCGGAATAAAACTCACCGTAGGCGTACACGAATTTCTTAGACTTCTTGAATTCCATGAGTTCGTTCCGAATTTCTTCCAGCGTCGCCCAGCCCGCACCGGGGTTCTCGGCTTTGATATAGATGCCCTTGATGTGGTCGTCCTGGGCGGCGTAGGTAATGGCCTGGCGGATGTCTTTCAGGCCGATGGTTTCTTCGCCCCCTCCGAAGACGCCCAATTCGGCAAAGGGATTTTCCACGCCCACTTCCCGGATGGGCTTGTCCAGGTCGAGTCGAAGCACGGAGTTGTCCTTGATTACGGCTTTGTCCTCGCTGGAAAAGGCCGAACCGATGCCCGCAAGAACAAAGAAAGAGAGAATAAAGAATAAAAACAGCCCGACAAGGGTAGCCAGGACAAATTTCAGAAACTGCAACATAAGGATGATAACTTTCGGTAAATGGTCGTTTGAGTTTTTAATCGTAACAAAACTAATAAAATTAAATCCTTGCCCGCGCGATTAAGTTGGGTCAGTGGCGCATAATCTCGCCCGAGCGGTCAAATGCTGGTTTATAATTTTCCCTCGAAAACTCAACCATAAGCGATTTGTTCTATTTTTGCAAAAACCGACCATCACCCTCAATGACAAAAACACTACTGCTCCTGCGCCACGCCAAGGCCGAAGACCAATCGCAGATGTTCAAAGACTTCGACCGCGAGCTCACCAGCCGGGGCATCATGGACGCCGCCCGCATGGGCCATTACCTGAAACAACATGGCACGGCCATCCAAAGCATTAAGACCAGCGCCGCGGCCCGCACCTACCAGACGGCCAAGATCGTCGCCGAGCAGATGAAGTTTGAGGTGGACGACATCGAAACGGTGGAAAAACTGTACAGCGGCGGTCCCCAGGCGTATCTGGCGGCAGTCAACGCGACCCCCGACGCCGTGCAAATCCTCCTGATCTGCGGCCATAATCCCGACATCAGCTACTTCGCCGAATATTTGACTAGTGCCGACATCGGTTCAATGCAAAAGTGTAGCCTGACAATCGTTGATTTTGCAGACCAAACCTGGGCGGAGATTTCTGGCAAGACGGGAAATTTGGTCAAGCTGGTAACGCCGGATGACTTAAAACAATCACCCGCCTGAACGGTATACTTACCCAAACCTTTTGCTTCCTTGACTTTTGCAGTAACTATTCTCGGGGCGGGTTCAGCCACGCCCACGCTTACCTCCCACGCCTCGTCGCAAGTCGTGCAGCTAGGCAGCGACTATTATTTGATCGATTGCGGCGAAGGTACCCAGTACCGGCTGCTCGAACAAAAGATTCGTCCGGGACGCCTGAAAGGCGTTTTTATCACCCACCTCCATGGCGACCACTACTTTGGCCTATTCGGGCTGCTGACCAGTCTGAGCCTGGGTAGCCGCACGGAGGATTTGCTCCTCTTCGGCCCCACAGGATTGAGCGAAATCCTGACCGAAATATTCCGCCAGTCCGACACACGCCTTTCTTATTATTTAAATTTTCAGGAAACCGACGCGCAGAATCCCGGCCTGATTTACGACGCGCCTTCGTTCAGCGTCAGCACCCTGCCGCTGCGGCACCGCATTCCCTGCACGGGATTTTTGTTTCGGGAAAAAATGGGGGAAAGAAATTTGATAAAAGAAAAACTCTTGCCGGAAATGAGCCACGAAGCCCTGCGGACGCTCAAAGCCGGGCAGGATGTGGTGGGCAAGAATGGAGAAATACTTTACGCTTACGAAGATTTCACGACGCCTCCTCCCCCACCCCGCGCTTACGCCTATTGCTCCGACACCATTTTCCGGCCTGAATTGGTGCCTTATCTTAAAGATGTCGATTGTCTGTACCACGAGGCTACTTTTAGAATAGAGGATCTCCCGAGAGCCACCAAAACGCACCATTCCACGGCGGGCCAGGCGGCTGTCTTGGCCAGGGAAGCCGGGGTAAGCAAGCTGCTAATTGGCCATTTGTCCTCCCGCTACAACGAAGTCGAGCCTTCGCTGGATGAGGCGCGGGCCATATTCCCAGAAACGTATTTGGCCGAAGAGGGGAAAAGTTATAGCGTCGAAAGCTAACTTTCCAATCTTGGACACCCAAAATCCTTTTTGAATTTCCGCAAAATCAGCCCTATTTGATTTATGAAAATCGTGCTGATTCTCGCCTTCGTTTGCCACTTTATCAGTATTTTTGGATATAGTATAAATTAATTAGCAACATTCTACTACGTCTATAATATTTTGTTTTCAGGGGGTTCTACCGAATTTTTTTCTTATTATATTGCGTGAGTTTGCGGCAAAAATTATGGGGCGGCCGCTTGACACCATTTTGCACCAAGCAATTGCCAACCGCGATTTTGCCATTTTTACAATACCAATCCTCCCCTGAATAAATGACCCA
>JBBSKK010000357.1:0-4539 GCA_038256395.1 Cytophagales bacterium
TATTGAGCGTGAAAAACATTGCCAAAAACTCCAATAAGAAACTACGGGTCAATTGGGGCATTGGATAATATATTTTATAATGTAATAAGCTACAATTCAAAGACTTAATAAATGAAAAGCCGTACAGGCTGCTTAAAATTTAAAGAACAAGCGGCTCGACGGGCGGTCGTGGCTGGCCAGGCCATATTTCACCCCCTACATACAGATATCCGGCCACCGCGGCTGAAACCCGGCAAAACAGTCCATGATGCAGTACACATTCAACAAATCTACCTAGAAATGAAAACGATCATTGCCAACAAAGAGTACACCTTGCTGCTGCGCGACAAGCGGTTCAGAGTAATGGGAGGACTTATCGTCGTTTTGCTTTTCACGGCTCTCCTCGGAGGTTTTGCAGCCTACCAATCCCTAAAAAAAGAGCGGGAAATGGCGCAAAGCGAAGCCCGCGAGACCTGGCTCGACCAGGGGGAGAAGAATCCGCATTCGGCGGCCCACTACGGCTCATTTGCATTCCGCCCGAAGTCGGAGTTGAGCTTCTTTGATTTTGGCGTCGATTCCTACGTGGGAACGAATGTTTACCTCGAAGCCCACCGACAAAACGACGCCAAGTTTTCGGCGGCCCAGGACAGCTCTTCGTTGATTCGTTTTGGCGAAATGACCGTAGCCTTTGTTCTTCAACTCCTCGTGCCGCTGCTGATTATCTTCCTGTGCTTCGATGCCGTATCGAAAGAAAAGGAAGACAATACCCTGAAAATCATGCTGAGCCAGGGTGTCCGTATTCCGCAGGTAGCCTGGGGCAAGATACTCGGGTTATCGAAGGCACTATCCTGGATACTTCTCCCGGCCTTGCTGGTCGCATTCCTGCTTACGGTAGTGGGCACCGAAGGTTCGTTTTCAATGGGTCTGCTGGTTCGCTTCCTGTTGGTGCTTCTGGTTTACGGCATCTACTTTTTCTTGTTTGTAGGCAGTTCGGTGGTGGTATCGGCCTACTCGCGATCCTCGCGCAACTCCCTGCTTACGCTTTTGGGAATCTGGATTGCAGCCTGCATCATCCTGCCCAAAGCCTCCGCCAACATCGGGGCCAGCCTCTTTGAAGCACCCTCTAGCTTCGAGTTTAGGGAAGCGATCCAGAAAGACGAAGAGAAAGGCATTGACGGACACAACCCCTCGGACAAGCGTTTCGAGGCCCTGAAAGTACAAGTACTGGCACAATACAACGCAAAGTCGGTAGATGACCTGCCGGTAAATTTCGATGCCATAGCCATGCAGGAAGGGGAAAAATACTCCTCGATGGTTTACAACACCCATTTCGATGAACTCGAAACAATTTATCAAAACCAGAACGCGGTGTCGGCCTACTCGGCCTTGTTCAATCCTTACATGGCAGTCAGAAACCTTTCGATGGGCCTGGCTGGAAGCGACTATAAAACGGCGTTGCGTTTTCAGAAGCAAGCAGAAAGCTACCGCTTTCGGATGGTGGAAATGCTCAATAATCATATGCGTGATTTTTCAAAAACAGGTGACTGGGAGAAAAAGGCCGAGCAGGAGGTGTACGCTCGACTTCCTGATTTCCGCTTCGAGAGTACGCCCATCGATCAGGTCATAGGACAGCATTGGATCGCATTGGTAGCCTTGTTCCTATGGGTAGGCGGGCTGATTGGCGCGGTAAATAACCTGCGGAACCTAAACATTGGCTGATATGAACAAGCTAGGATTGATATGGAAATTCGAGGCCCTGGGCTTCCTCCGCAGCCGATTGTTCCAGGTGGCTTTCGGGCTTATGGCTGCCATCGGTATTTACGCCCTATTTTATGGCAAGGCCGAAATAGACCGCCAGCGGGAAGTCCTGAGCGAGATCAGAAGGGACGAAGCGGCAAAAATGCAGACACTCCAATCAGGGATCACCGGCGACACCCTTCCCAATGTAATCGGGAACCGCACCTACCGCCTGGTTGACAATCCTCCCTCGGACTGGGCCAGTTTAGCCCTGGGGTCGAGGGATATATTCCCGTACTATCTCTACGTGCGGTATTGGTCGTTATCGCGCCAGCTCCTTACCGCCGAGATGGCCAACCCCGAAAAGCTGCTGATCGGAAATCTCGACCTGGCCTTTGTCTTGATCTATCTTTTCCCGTTGTTCATTATTGCAATCAGCTACAACCTGATGTCAGCCGAGCGGGAGGCAGGCACCCTACCCCTCCTGCTTTCCAACCCCATTTCCGAACGACAAATCAGCTACTACAAGATCGCTTTTCGCTGGCTGATTACCTTCGGAATGGCTTTTCTGCTGGTCATCCTGGGCCTGGTCATTTGTTCGATCCCGCCCGGCCCCCAACTGTTCTGGTGGCTGATGGCTACTGCGTTGTACATCACCTTTTGGTATGGTGTCGTGCTGGTGGTGAGCAACCTGAGGCGTGGCTCTTCTTTCAATTCTTTGAGCCTGCTGGGGGCCTGGATTGTCATCGTAGTCCTACTCCCGGCGCTCATCAATTTGTATTTGGCGAGTGCCTATGCTTCGCCTCCCCGCAACGACCTGACCCAGGCAATCCGTCATGAATACGAGGAAATCTGGGACAATTACGACAACAAAGCGTACCGCTTTGCCAGTATGCAAAAACTCGCAGAACAGTACCCCACCTACCGATCCGACACGAGCTACAATTGGGCGGATAAATTCATGCTGGCCGAGTTTGAGTTTTACGACGAAAGAATCGCTCCGATCTTTAAGAAATATGGCCAGTTGAAAGAAGATCGCCAATCGATTTCGGAGTCGCTGGGGGCCTTCTCAGCGGCGGTCGCTGCCCAAAATTATTACAATAGCCTAGCTCGAACGGATCTGGATGCTCATTCCAATTTTTTGGAAAATACCAATACGTTCCACGCCGATTTGAAAAAGTTTTTCTATACGAAGATTTATAGTAACACGCCTTTCAGGAAAAGCGATTTTGAAAGCATTCCAATGTACCGTGCCGAGGAATACCCCGATACTCCTGCCGATAAGGGAATGCTACTCCTGCTGAGTATTAACGTGTTGGTAGTGTGGGGAGTTGGGTTGTTCTGGAAAAAAGGAAAGGCCGAATTCTGAATTTGTCAAAAATTATCGGGCCGCCCCCGGACTCTCTGCCATTCGTTCACATCGACTGCGGCACGGGCAGTGATTTTGTCAAAGACGCCTTCCGCTTGAAAAAAATGACAGCCCATATCCGTAAATATATTAGCCGTGAAAAAAGCCTTGCTTGTAGGAGTGGCACTCGCGCTACTGTCCTTCACCACCGCCGATCCGATCCTGATTACCTGGAAAGACCCGACCGATGTACGTTTCAAGAAAAAATGGAACGACGACATCGGGATGTATTTTCAGTACCCCACTTTCGGGCCTAGGGTGAAAACACTTGAGGGAAAAATAGTGCAGATCCGGGGCTACATGATTCCGATCAGCATCGAGGAGAATATGCTGGTTATTTCGCAGCAGCCGATGGCCGCCTGCTTCTTCTGCGGCGGGGCGGGGCCCGAATCCATCGCCCAAGTAAAACTCAAAAAGCCGCTGTCGTTCAAAACCGACCAGATAGCCATCATTCGGGGGAAACTTCGGCTTAATCCCGATAACATCGACGAGCTCAACTACATCCTGACCGACGCCGAGGTGGTGGGGTTTTTCAAATAGCCCGTCCCAAATAATCGTATGTTCCGATTTTTATTGGTGTTCCTGCTCTTTGCCTTCCAAACGTACGCTCAGGACACGGCTCAGAATTTCGATCCATCCGCCCAGCCCGTGCGCGTGCGGGCAGTAGAAACGTTCGAGACCATCCGGGTGGACGGGCGGCTCGACGAAGCGGCGTGGAACCGGGCGACACCTATCCAGGACTTTTTTCGGATGGAGCCTCGCCAGGGCGGCGAATACCGTTTTGCTACGACGGTTAGGGTGCTTTTTGACCGCAAGAACCTGTACTTCGGCGTGTTTTGCCGGGATTCGCTGGGGCGAAAGGGCGTTCGGGTGCAGGATCTCCGCCGCGATTTCCTCTACGGCGACAACGATGTTTTTTACCTGCAACTCGACCCGCAGAATTTGAAGCGCTACTGCGTGTCGTTCCAGACCACGCCTTTCGGCAACCAGCGCGATCTGCAGGTCTTCGACGACAGCTTCAAGGACAACGACTGGGACGCGCTGTGGCGGGTGCGCACCATGCGCACCGACTCGGGCTACTTTGCCGAGTTTGCCATTCCGTTCAAATCGCTGCGCTACGACCGCGCCGATTCCCCCGCCGACTCGGTGTCATGGGGCATGACGCTGGCCCGGCTGGCCCGCCGCGACTACGAGGTGACCTCGTTTCCGGCCGTTCCGCAGGCATTCAGCCCATACCGGATGAGCTACGCGGCCCAACTTACAGGCCTTAAAACACCGCCCCCTTCCCTCAACCTACGCGTTCAACCTTACCTGCTTGTGCAGTCGGATCGTGCCAAAGAAAACAATGGCCCCTGGCAGAACCAGCGGTCGTCGGCCCGGATGGGTGGTGAGGTAAAGTGGGCGGTCAACACCCA
>JBBSKK010000358.1:0-4531 GCA_038256395.1 Cytophagales bacterium
CGAACTGATTATCATCGAAATCCAGAACTCTTATGCCTTGGATTACTTTCAGAGAATCATTTACGGAATCTCCAAAGTAATCACCGAACACATGAAGGAGGGCGATCGGTACGATAAGGTCAAAAAAATCATATCGGTAAACATTGTATACTTCGATTTAGGACAGGGCGACGATTATATTTACCGGGGTACTACCAATTTTATCGGTATTCACGACCATCAGGTTTTGGATTTGACGGAAGCTCAGAAAAGACTGTTCAAGAAAGAAAAAATAGAAACGCTTTACCCCGAAATTTATCTAATAAAAGTCAACAAATTCGACGACACGGCTAAGGACACCCTCGATGAATGGATTTATTTCTTAAAAAACAGCGAAATCAAGCAGGAGTTCTCGGCCCGAGGAATCAAGGAGGCCGACGAACTGCTGAAACGGGCCAACATGACCGACCAGGAGCGGAGGGATTACCAGCGGTTTGTGGAAGTGCTTTCCGACCGGGCGAGTGCGGCTTATGCTATTGAATTCGAGGCAATGCTGGCAGCTGAAAAAATGGTAGAGGAACGAATTGACTTATTGGCCGAGGCAAAAGCCGAAGTTCTGGCCGAGGCAAAAGCCGAAGTTCTGGCCGAAGCCAAGGTGAATGCAGCTTTGGAGACTACAATTGAGGCACTAATAAACAACACCCAGCTGCCAGATGAGGAAATAGCTAATGCGGTTAAGGTGACAGTCGAGCGAGTGCGCGAAATCAGGAAGCGAAACGAATAGTTAAATAGCCTTCAATGTTCAAGGAGTAGTTTTAGCTATCACCCACTTCCTAAACTCTTGTAATTGTCGGAAAGGAAACGGCAGATGGTTTTTTTTAATTGAAATAAACTCCCGCTTCTCTGCCCCGAAGCTTTCGTAAAAAGCGGCTATTTTTTTTACTTCTGGGCTCTCGAAATCAAAGATATGTAATCGTCCGGCGGTTTCCTGGAAATATTGATCCAGCAAATACGTACGAGCATTTCCCTTCCGCCCGACGGCATCGGCGGCGTTGAAAATATAGATTCCCATGCCGTTTTTTTCCAAAACCATAACCCCCGCACGAATCTCTCCGCGCAGACTTACATACTGAATGCTACCTGCCGACTTTCCCAGAACGATTACTACCAGGTTACGCAGCAGCACATAAGCACTTTCCTTAACGTTATGAATTTTGAAGGCATGGTTTTCCCGGAAAAGTAAAATCAGTGGTTCAACATCCTGTGATTCAAAGTACTCCCAATTATACTTTCTAGCTTTTTTTAGATTCTTCCTGCGGTCATCATTATAGTTGTCGGCTACTTCTACGTAAGGATTCTCCAAATTCAACCAATGCGTCGCCTTCTCATTTATTTCAAATTCTGAATGGGTGGGAAGGAGATTTCGGAGTAGCGAGGTGTGCCAGGGATGGAAGTCATAGGCAGAAATGTAAGCAAAATGGCGGCTGAGACTTTCCAAAAACATGGTCGTCATATCTTCCGAGATTTCTACTCTCGAAAACAACCCCAAATACTGGCAAAACAACGGCTGCTGCACGACCTTCAATCCCCATTTTTTCTTTACAGGCAGCGGCATCACAACCTCATAATTCTGAGCAGAAGGCCAAACCAAGGCATTCCAATCCGGGGAAACGCAATCCAAATACCAGGTGTACGCATAAATTATCGGATGCACCGAGCGGTCGATCAGCGCGTTCCAAGCCTTGTCGTCGATTTGGGGGCGTTGGAGTAAAGTCGGTGGCTGCACCTTACTTGAAGTAGCTGCGAAGTTTCTGGACGGTTTCGTCCACGTCGGGATCGCTGCCCATGAGTTCATTGATGCTCTGGATAGAGTGGATTACCGTGCTGTGGTCACGGCCGCCGAAGTGGTAGCCGATGGATTTGAGCGGCAGGTCGGTGTATTCCTTGGCCAGGAACATCGCCAGTTGGCGCGGATAGACGTTCTCCTTTTTGCGGCTCTTGCTCTTCATGTCGGCGATGGCGACCTCGAAGTGATCGGCCACGATTTCCTGAATCGTGTCGATGGTCACTTCCTTTTCCTCGTTCATCACGATGTTCTTGAGCGTGTTCTTGGCCAGTTCCACGTCGATGGTACGCCGCGTGAGCGAAGCCTGCGCCATGAGCGACACCAGCACACCCTCCAATTCCCGCACGTTGGAATTGACGCTGTGGGCCACGTACTCGATCACCTCGTTGTCGATAAAAATCCCCTCGGCTTGCAGTTTCTTCTGGATGATGGCGATGCGCGTCTCGAAATCGGGGGTCTGCAAATCTGCCGTCAGGCCCCACTTGAAGCGCGAGAGCAGACGATCCTGCAAGCCCACCAACTCGCGCGGGGGGCGGTCGCTGGTCATGATGATTTGCTTGCCGAGCTGGTGCAGGTGGTTGAAAATGTGGAAAAACGTGTCCTGCGTTTTCTCTTTGCCCGACAAAAACTGCACGTCGTCGATCACCAGCACGTCCACCTTCATGTAGAAGTCGTTGAACTGCTGCAAGACGTTGTTGCGGATGGAGTTGATGAACTGGTTGGTGAATTTCTCCGATGACACGTACATCACCACCTTGTCGTCAAAGTGGTTGCGGATGTAGTTGCCGATAGCCTGCACGAGGTGCGTTTTGCCCAGTCCCACGCTGCCGTACACCATCAGCGGGTTGAAGGACGTGAGGCCGGGCCGCTGCGCCACGGCAAAACCCGCCGAGCGGGCCAGACGGTTGCAGTCGCCCTCGATAAAATTGTCGAACGAATAGCCCTGGTTGAGGTAGGTATCGAGTTGGAGCGAATCCTGATCCTTGGGCGGGGCGGCATTGCGCGGGTCGTTCTGAAAATTGTCGGGGCGGGAATTTTGCGGCGTCTTGACGGTGGGCATACTGACCGTCAGCGGCTGGTGGCGCTCCGTGCCAGTATCCACGATGATCGAATATTCCAGCATTCCCTCGCGCCCCAGCGAGAAGTCGAGCGCCTGCCGCAGCAGATGCACGTAATTGTCTTCCAGCCATTCGTAGAAAAACTGGCTGGGTACCTGAATCGTCAACACCTTGCCGTTCAGCCTGAAAGGGCGGATCGGCTCGAACCACGTCTGGAAACTTTGCGCAGGAATGCTCTCCTGGATGATCCGAAGGCACTTTTCCCATACAATGTCCACTTCGCGCGGAGGAGGCACTCTTTCCAAGGTGAAGTTGAGTTGGGTTGGTGTCATGGTCGATTTTCGGGGGAGGCAAAGGTAGCAAAATCGCGGACTTTGCCCTGAAAATTGCTCCTGAAAGTACCACGAAAATTTTCCTAAAAAAAGCCGTTTACGCAATCTAGCGGAAAAGTACAAGACCCCAAAAGGACAAACGGAAATTGGCCTATCCGGCGATAAAAAAAATGTAATATCAAATTCGTAGCTTTGTTTGTCCTGAAAAAAACGGACTATTTTTTATTAAATTTTTTTTGTATGGAGCCCTCCTTTTTTGCTGAATTTCCCAAAACCGACAAGCCTGCCTGGCGTAGCCGACTGGAAAAGGAACTGACAGGCCGCTCCTATGAAGACGTGCGGCGACAGATCGCCGGGTCCGTGACAATGGAGCCGTACTACGTCGCCGAAGACCTGGCGGAGCATCCGCTTTATCGAGAAATTCAGCAGGTCCAAAAGCAAACGCCCGGCTGGCTGACGGTTCCCGTCGTCACTTTTGACACGCCCACCGACACCAACCAAAGCATCCGCCGCCAACTGGAACGCGGAGCGGATGCCGTGTGGATAGATTGCGGCGACGCTTCGCTGGCTCATCTGGATTTGGTAAAAACACTCCACACCATCCGCCTTACCGACACGCCCGTTTTTCTAGACACGCCGGAATCCGCCCCCGACATTATCAAGGAACTTACCCAGGGATCAAGCTACTATCTTAAAGGCGGTCTGGTTCACGACCCGCTGGCCGCCTGGATGCGAACCGGGCAAGACTACCGCGCGGCTTTCGACGCCATCGCCGAAGGCATGACGCTCACCAAAACCATGCGCGAGTTTCGTTCCTATAAGGTAGAAAGCCACGTTTTCCACGAAGCCGGGGCCGATGCGGTACAGGAACTGGCCTATACGCTGGCGGCCTTCGTTACCTATATGGACGAACTGACGGAACGCGACGTTTCGCCGCTGCTGGCGGCTAATCGCTTCGTGTTTTCCATTTCGGTCGGCACCGATTACCTGGCCGAAATTGCCAAGCTGCGAGCGTTAAGGTACTTGTACCAAAAAATCACCCGCGCCTACGGTTTGCCCGATGAACTTTGTCATCCTTTCGTTCAGGCGCAGAGTTCGCGGCTGTATCAGTCGGCGCACTCGCCGCATACCAACATCGTGCGCCACACCGCCGAGGCCATGAGCGCGGTCATGGGCGGCTGCGACGCGCTGAGTACCTTGCCCTACGACGCCGAATTTTCTGAATCCGAGAGCGAATTCTCCGAGCGCGTGGCGCGAAATATTTCTTTAGTGTTGAAAAACGAAAGCTACCTCGATAAAGTAGCTGACCCGGCGGC
>JBBSKK010000359.1:0-4520 GCA_038256395.1 Cytophagales bacterium
CGAGATGAACATCTGAGCTGCCAGGAGATTAGGCAGAGCCAGCATCATTAGGAAAATTATATATCGTTTCATGATTTCAAGTGTTTAAGGTTAAAATGGAATCATTTGCCCAAGTATCCGGCAAACTCGGTCACGTCGATTAACGGAATCTGTGCGCCGAAGCCTTCGTTCAGGGCTTTGATGGTCTCATTGGCGATCACCGCGTTACCGAGGGACGAGGGGTACAGGCCGTCGTCGGAGAAGAAATTGCCCGCCACGCCTCCGCTGATGGCATAGCCATCCGCTGTCCGGTAGCCACCCAAGTGTATTTTCTCGTACAGAGCTGCCAAGTCCACCACGAGCAGGCCGCTTTCCTGCGCCTCCCGCTTGATGCGGTCATTGAATGCCTTGGGCGAGCCGCCCAGGATTTCCCGTGCATCCGCCACATCGCTGTCTTCGAGAGTGAATTCAAAGCTTCCTCCCTTCTTGGCGTACTCGAAGAGCAGTTCCGTGTTCTTGGTAGGCAGAAAAACCATGTCTCCCGTGATCGTCTCGGTTCCCAAAATGCCCTCCCGGCGGCGTTTGATGGTCACTTTGGCCTTGGTCTGGTTCAGCTTTTGCAGCGTGAACCAGTTGAAGTAGGGCAAGTGCCTGAAATCGGGAATGGTGAACACGACTCCCTTCGCCCCGGCCTCCTTGGCTTTTTTTGCGATGGCCACCGTCAGGGGCGAAGATTCGGAAGAGGCTTGGGGCCAACTCATGCTTACGTTTTTGCTCTTCACGTTCTGACCCATCCAGCCGTCGTAGCCGAAGACCGACAACATGATGGCAGGGCGGCGCGACTGGAGATTCGCCTCCATCATTTCAAAGTAGGTATAGCGGTACCTGTTCGCTTGGGGTTTCAGCCGCCACAGGAAAACCATGTCGTCGGTAAAGCCCCGGCCTAGTTCGTCGTAAATCCAGCCGTTCTCGCTGGGCGATAGCGTTCCGCCGAGTCCGGCTCTGTCTAGTTTGGGCGCGGCGAAGTTTTCAACTTCCTGGCCCGCATAGGGTACTAATTCCGGGACATCCGAAGAAGGCAGAATGGCAAGGTCGTTGACGACTTCCTTCCACCTTGGCCCGGTGGCGGTACTTGGTACGAGTTTAAGAAAGCCCGTGCCGTTGCTGTGGGCGAGGTCGAAGAGTGGGGAATCGAAGTCTTTCAAGCCGATCTGCCGCGCCACCAGATTCGGGAAGGCAAACTGCTGTCCTTGCCGATAGAGACCTCCATCTTTCCAGCCAGCCGCTAGTCCGTCGCCAAAAACCAGCAAGGTAGTTGCAGTACCCGGGGCTTTTAACTGGCTCAACCCCGTAAACTTGGAATCCGTGGCCAGCCAGTTTTCCAGCGGGCTGGCCTTGAACGCAACCGTGGAAGTACCCACTACGAACTCAGGCTCGACCAGCCTTTTCAAAAAGACTGGCTTTTCAACGCTGGCAAACAGCTTGCCCGCTGGCTTCGTGCTATCAGGGCCTATTGTGGGCATTATTGCCCGCAGAGACTTTGCGTGCGTGAATGTCGGCTGCTCAGCGATGAGCAGAAAGGCAAGCATCCACAGGGAGTTTGAAAAATATAATTTTCGTTTCATGATATTTCTTTGGAAGTAAATCAAACAAAAACAGGAGAAGCAAAATCGTTAGACAACGAGTTGTCCAATAATTGCTGCGCTAGGCAGCCAATGTGATTTGCGTGATATTCTGAAGATTACTTGCAGCTTTGCTCCAAGCGACATTCGAGACGGAAAAGCTATGAAGGGAATTTTTCCATAAATTTGCTCGGTTTAAAGGTTAGAAAACTTTTAGGCTATCTGCGAAAGTCCCCGCGTTTCGTCACCAAACTGGCGCGGGGCTTTCGTTACGACAAAGAAAAGGGGCCAAACCCACCAAAACAATTACCAAATGGTAACTTTTTCCTTACAAGTGTTAACTTTTGCCCGACAAATGGTAACTTTCCAGCACCAAGGCCCAAACATCTTGCTCATTTTAGTTTTTACTTCCCTGAATGCGGCTAAGCGCCGGGGGGCTAATCCCCATGAACGAGGCCAGATGTTTGTCCTTTACCCGATATACCCATTGGGGAAAACATTCCAGCAGCCATTTGTAAAATTCCTTATTGGTATGGATTCGGAACGACCGCAAAATCTCCGTGACCCGGGCGAGGTGAAGCTGGGAAATACGATGCTCGAGGGGGAGGGTTTCGGGAAAAAGCTCGTACAGTTCGTTAAGGTCGTCGCGGTTCAGCCAAACGATCGTCGATTCTTCCAGCATTGCGACCGATTTCACAGACGGGCTACCGTCCGGCATATCGTAAACGGGCGGAATGAAATCGCCCTCCGCCACAAACCAGGCACTTGTTTCCTCTCCAAGGGCATTCTGATAAACGCCCCGCACCAGGCCCGAATGAATGAAAAAAACGCCATCGAAGGCGTGGCTTTTGGGCAGGAATAGGTGGCGAGGGTCGAAGCGGCGAACGTTGAGGCGCCCGTTCTGATGTTGGCGGGCCGCCTGACTTAGCGCTACCAAGGAGTTGACTGCTTCGATAAAAGCTTCGGTTGGATTGTCGGTGTGGTTCATTAGAAGAAGTGAGTTATTGTTCTGACAAATAGAAAAAAAAATAGATACTACAAAAAATCTGCTGCCTTTCTATCTCTTTTCAAGACATTCACACCTTCATAATTGAGGCTACACCGTGGCCTATGTCTAAAAACAAAAAGCCCACTTCTTACGAAGCGGGCTTTTTTTACTAAAAACAAAATCAAATAACTACACCGCACGGGTCTTACCGGGGACGGGGATGGGGTAGAGACCGTTCTCGTCGGGCAGTACCTTCGGCTTGGCGTCCCAGGCTAGTTTGTCGGGGAAGAGGTTGATGTCCGAGTTCAGGGCCTCGTCCCACTTCACTAGTTTGCCCGAGTAGGTAGCCATGCGGCCCATGATAGAGGTCATGGTGCTTTTGGCGGTACGCTCGGCGTCGGCAAACTTGTACTCGCCCTTGGCGATGGCGTCGAATAGTTCATCGTGTTCGATTTGGTAGGGGTTGCCGTCGCCTTTGCCGTCGTGTGCGTAGATGACTTTACCCTTATGATCTTTTAGGACGGTGTTGTTGTTGGCAAAACTGTCGATGCGGCCTTTTGTACCCACGAAAGCCTCGTCCACACGGCTGTACGTGCCTTCGTAGTGGCGGCACTGGCTCGAAATCGTCGTACCGTCGGCATAGACCAAATCCAGGCAGTGGTGGTCGAAAATTTCGCCGTACTTCTTGCCATCGCGCACCTCACGGCCACCCGTTCCCTGAATCGTGACGGGGTAAGCGTCCTTCACCCAGTTGGCCACGTCGATGTTGTGCACGTGCTGCTCCACAATGTGGTCACCGCAAAGCCAGTTGAAATAATACCAGTTGCGCATCTGGTACTCCATTTCAGTCATGCTGGGTAGGCGATCCTTTACCCACACGCCGCCGCTGATCCAGTAAACCTGTCCGCCGACGATGTCGCCAATGGCTCCGTCCTGAATGCGCTTAATGGCCTCGCGGTAGTTGGGCTGGTAGTGGCGCTGCAAGCCCGTCACGATGTTCAGTTTCTTCTTCTTGGCGATTTCGGCTACTTCCAGCACCTTGCGGATGCCGGGAGCGTCGGTGGCCACGGGCTTTTCGCAGAATACATGCTTTCCCTGCTTGATCGCCTCCTCCAAATGGTAAGGCCGGAAGCCCGGAGGAGTCGCCAGTATCACCACGTCGGCAAAAGCGATGGCGTCCTTATAGGCTTCGAAGCCCACGAATTTGCGGCTGTCGGGCACATCCACCTTGTCGGTGCCGGCCACTGCTTTGCCGTTGGCGTCCGTGTATTTCTTGGAGGTAAGGCTTTTGTACGAGCCTTCCAGGCGATCGCGGAAGGCGTCGGCCATCGCCACGATCTTCACGTTTTGCTTGGTGCTTAGGGCTTGCGCCGCTGCACCCGTACCCCGTCCGCCGCAGCCGATCAGGGCCACTTTGATGGTGTCGTCCACGTTGCTGTTGAAGCCGTACGACGATCGGTGCGCCGAAGCGAACGGACTCAGGGCGATTCCTCCGGCTAACAGCCCGGAAGCTTTCAAAAATTCACGTCTTTTTTGTTCCATGAGTGTTTTTTTAGTTAAAAGGCTTTCGGCGGTCGGCAGTCGGCTTTCGGCTACTTTTGCTACCGAGTACTACATTTGAAAATTTAGTTTCTTAGAGAAAGTGAGTTTTTGCGGAAGTTTACTTATTCGGCTGATCATATAATATCTTGATTGAGTTTTGAGTGCTTGAGACAAATCAGCAAGCCGACCGCCGACTGCCGAAAGCCTATTCAATAATCTTCAATCAATTCCGGGTTATAATAGGTCTGGATTTCTTCGGGCGTGGGCGTTTTGAAGGGCCGTACCAGGCGCATTCCCAGGAATGAGGCATTGGTCATCCACCATTCGCTCTTGGGCAACTGCGGATCGAGCATTTTCCAATCGGCGGCGGAGGGCGTGCGGGCAGCGGA
>JBBSKK010000360.1:0-4504 GCA_038256395.1 Cytophagales bacterium
CCCCTTCATGGCCCGCTACCTCGGCCTGAACCTGAGCCAGGTTACCGACGCCTCGGGTACGATCGACGAAAGCCTGGTGAAAGTCCTGCCCCGCGCCGACCTGGAAGTGTTCACGACCGCTTACCCCCGACCCGCCCGCGCGGTGGTCGGAGACGCGCTGGTGATGAAACTTTTGGAATAAACGCCCAACCCATGACCGACCAAATCTCGCAGGAACTCGCCCGGCTGGAAAGTAGGCACGAAATCAAAATCCTTTACGCCGTCGAAAGCGGCAGCCGCGCCTGGGGCTTTGCCTCCACCGACAGCGACTGGGACGTGCGGTACCTCTACGTGCATCGGCTCGACTGGTACCTGAAAATTGATGACAAGAAGGACAACCAGGAAGAAATCCTGCCGAACGACATCGACCTGGCGGGCTGGGAGTTGAAGAAGGCGCTGCGGCTATTCCGCAAGTCGAACCCGCCGCTGCTGGAATGGCTGCACAGTCCGATTGTGTATTCGGAGAATTTTTCGACCGCCGGGCGAATGCGGGACTTGATGAAGCAGTATTTCAACCCCAAATCCTGCCTGCATCACTACCTTCACATGGCCGAGCGCAATTACCGGGCTTATCTGTTGAAAGATTTGGTGAAGGTAAAGAAGTACTTCTACGTCCTGCGGCCCATCCTGGCCTGCGACTGGATCGAGGAAACCGACACGATGGCCCCGACGGAATTCCGTACCTTGCTGGACAGTCAGGTACACGATCTGGCCTTGAAAAGCGAGATTGAAAAGTTGCTCACCCGAAAAATGGCGGGCCAGGAACTCGGCGAAGAGCCGCAAATCGAGATCATCAACCAATTTTTGGAACAAAAAATCGCGCATTTCAACGACTACGTCCAAAAACTCCCTCGCAGTCCGCAACCGGATACCGATTTGTTGGATGAGCTATTTAAAGAGTCGCTGGAAGAAGCCTGGAACAATATTTTGCCCTGACTTCACTAAGAATTATCCATTGTCAATTATCCATTGAATAGATGGCCCACGACCACGATCATTCCCACGACGACGTAGATATACTTGAGCAAGGTGACACGCCCGTTGCCGATGCCCTCGCCCACAAGAACAAAGCCGGAATACCCTGGCGGGATTATCTTCCGGCAATCATTAGTTTGGTGTTTCTGCTGGTGGGAATTGCGCTCGATTACTTCGGCGCGGCCTGGTTTGTCGATCCCTGGCGGTTGCTGCTGTACGTTGCGGCCTATCTGCCCGTGGGCTGGCCCGTGCTGCGCCGGGCGTGGAGCCGGATTTTATACAAGGATGTCTTCACCGAATTTTTCCTGATGGGCGTGGCCACGCTGGGCGCTTTTGCCATTCGCGAGTACCCGGAGGGCGTGGCGGTGATGCTTTTCTATACCATCGGTGAGTTATTTCAGGAATCTGCCGTACTGCGGGCGCGGCGTTCGATCAAAGCCCTACTCGACGTCCGGCCCGACGAAGTGACGGTCGTGCGGGATGGCAAGTACCAGACTGTCAAGGCCGCTGCTGTGAAAGTCGGCGAAACGGTGCAGGTCAAACCGGGAGAAAAAGTGGGTCTGGACGGCATCATGCGCTACGACAGCGGGTCGTTCGATACGGCTGCGCTGACGGGCGAGAGCGTGCCGCGCACCATCAAACGCGGCGAGGCCGTGCTGGCCGGGATGATCAACCGCCAATCGCTGGCGGAGATGGAAGTCACCGCGCTTTTTCAGGATTCCAAGCTTTCGCGCATTCTGAAATTGGTGCAGGAGGCCACGGGCCGTAAGGCCCAAACGCAGGAGTTCATTGCCCGCTTCGCCAAGATTTACACGCCCATTATTTGCGCTTTGGCGGTGCTGATTACGCTACTACCCTACTTTTTTTTGGACGACTACGTGTTTAGCGAGTGGCTGTACCGAGGGCTGGTATTCCTGGTCATCGGCTGTCCGTGTGCGCTGGTGATTTCGATTCCGCTCGGCTACTTTGGTGGCATCGGAGCGGCATCGCGGCACGGCATTCTGGTCAAGGGGTCGGTTTTCCTGGATTTATTGACCCAACTCAAAACGGTAGTCATGGACAAGACGGGGACGCTGACCAAGGGCATCTTCGCGGTGCAAGACGTTAAAGCGATCGGCATCGAAGCCCAGCAACTCGCCCAGTTGACCGCCGCTTTGGAAACCAAATCGACGCACCCGATTGCTACGGCTATTCTCGAATACGCCGGGCGTCGCTACGCTGGACGAGGCGAGGAGGTTTGGGAAGAGAAGCAGGAGAAAATTTATGAATCGTTTACAGTCGGAAACGTGGAGGAAATTCCCGGACACGGCCTGAAAGGAACAGTTCAAGGCCGCGAGATGCTGGCGGGCAACGCCAAGCTGCTGCGCAAATTCGGCGTTGACTTCGATGAGGAATTGACCAAAATCCCCTATACCATCGTGATGACCGCGCTGGACGGCAACTTTTCCGGCTACTTCACCATTGCCGACGAGATTAAAGCCGACGCAGCGGAAGTCATCAAAAATCTAAAAAACCAAGGCATCCGCACCGTGATGCTTTCGGGCGACAAATCGGCAGTGGTGGAGGAAGTGGGCCGAGCGGTGGGCGTGGACGAGTGGCACGGCGACCTCCTGCCCGAGGACAAGGTGGCGCAGGTCGAGCGGCTTCAAAAGGCGATGGCCGACAACCCCAAGGCTAAACTGGCCTTCGTCGGCGACGGCGTTAACGACGCCCCAGTGGTGGCACTGGCCGACGTGGGCATGGCGATGGGTGGCTTAGGGTCAGACGCCACCATCGAAACCGCCGACGTCATCATCCAAAACGATGAACCCGCCAAAATCGCCACGGCCATCGCCATTGGCCGAGCCACACGCCGCATCGTTTGGCAAAACATCGGGCTGGCGATGGGCGTAAAAGCCATCGTATTAATTTTAGGAGCGGGTGGTCTGGCCACGATGTGGGAGGCCGTTTTTGCCGACGTGGGCGTGGCGTTACTGGCGATTCTGAACGCCGTGCGGATACAGAATTTGCAGTTTAAATAAACTTCCGAAAGACTGTCCCCAACGGAGTTGCCGTCTGGCGTTTGATGCGGGCGGCAATTCCATTGGGACCAGCCTTTTGGGAAGTTGTTATTGCCTGGCCTGACTCCGCCACACGTCACAGGCTGGGTTAGATGTTCTTCTTTTTACCAAATGAAAGTCAACCGACTCGACGTACCTTCCGTTACAATAACCCTGAACTTGTACCACTATCTTAGGCGACTTACCGACTATCGTATCGGGTACCAGTATTCGGTCTTGGGAGGTGAAGTTCCCCCAAGCCTGGTTAGCCGGAGAAGTGTCAGAACTCAATGTGTCTTTTTGAGGATACACGTAGAACACCAACTGGGTCTCTTGGGGCAGTTTCTGTCCCGAAGCCACTAATGTCAACCCTTTGTAAGGTGTCGAGCAGGGATCTACAACCGAGACACTGGTTACGGGTTGACAATTGAGCGTTTCTACTTTCGTTTCGTGGCAACCCACCGTCAAAAACGCCAGGCAGCAGACGGAAAAAGTGATTTTTTTCATGGAGGGTAAACGTTAATGTCTTTTGTCTTTTATTTTCATAAAAAAAACATACCAACTTCTATACGATCATGCTCAAAATATTCCTAAGCTTGTTCTACGCCTTTCTGATTTTGTTTTGGACCAATTCAAAGCAATCTCAATCCTATTTTTTCACAAAACATGAATCGAGCGCTCAGCCCGATTCCCTGCCGAACGCAGCCAAATGGCCCGCCGAACTGACGGTCACCAACTTCTCCGGCCCCAGCGTTACGCCAAGTCCGTCCTGCCTGGCGGTGGCTCCTACGGGCGAGGTTTTTGTGGGCGTGGACATGATCGGTTCGTTGGGCAAGAAGCCGGGACAAGGCAGTATCGTCAAGCTGGTGGATACCGACAACGACGGCAAGATGGATCGCCACAGCACCTTCGCGATGGTGGACAATCCGCGCGGCATCATCGCGCAGGGCAACCAGGTTTTCGTACTGCACACCGTCTTTTCCGAGGAGAGCGGCATCGCCGAGGGCATGGATTTGGTTGTATTTGAGGATAAAAACCAGGACGGCAAAGCCGACGGCCCGCCGCAGCCTTTGATTCAGCATATTAGCTCGCCAAAGTTCCTGCAAAGCCGGGGTACCGACCACTCCACCAACGGCATTCGGATGGGCATCGACGGCTGGATATACATCGCCGTGGGCGATTTTGGTTTTGTGAACGCCGAAGATCGCTCGGGCAAGAAACTCACACAACTCGGCGGTGGCATTCTGCGCGTCCGGCCCGACGGCACTGAAATGGAGGTTTATACCCACGGTCTGAGGAATATCTACGACGTGGCTATCGACCCCTACATGAATATGTTCACGCGCGGCAACACCAACGATGGCGGGGGCTGGAATATCCGGTTTATCCACCAAATCCAGTCGGGCGAGTACGGCTATCCGGTTCTTTTCAAGCATTTTACCGAAGAAATC
>JBBSKK010000361.1:0-4502 GCA_038256395.1 Cytophagales bacterium
CATCCACTGGCGCACCGACACGCCCACCGACAGCCGCGTGCGCAGGTGTGGCGGAAGCGGATTGTGAAGCGGTGAGGTTTTAAGAAAAACTCACTCCTCCGATTTTCCAGCATGATTTTTGAAAAAATGAAGATAAAAAAAAGGAAGGCACCCGCCTTCCTTTTTTCGTTAAAAACGCTAAAAATCTAGAACTTGACAAAAACCCGCGCGAATACGTACCGCCCGCTGAAGCACATTTGCTGCACCCGACGCGAATAAATGAACCGCCCACTGCTGAAATTGCTCGAATGCAGGTGCCGATCCTGGTAGGTGTCGAAGACGTTGTTGGCTCCTAGCGTGAGGCCGACACCCTGCACGATTTGGTAGCTGAGCGACAGGTCGGCGACCAGTTTGGGGTTGAAAACCTGGTCGAGCGTCTCGCGCTGGCCCGTGAAGGCGTTGACGGGGAACGCCTCCGGCTTGGCGGGGTTGATCGACGGGTCGAGGTAGGTCACCTTGCCGAAGTTTACCGCCCGCACCATCGCGCTGAACTTACCAACTTTGTAGGTCGCCATGCCGCTGATTTTGTTCTGTGGGTTGGCTACCTCGATGCGGCTCTGGTCCTCGCGATTGAAGTAGTTGCCCTTCTGCCCCGTCGCTTCCAGCACGGGCGATGCCTTGATGATCGGGTTGCCGTTGGCGTCTTTTTTCACCTCATTTTTGATGAAAGTAGCCGCCAGCACGATTTTCAGCGACTGATCTTTGCCAAAACGGGTACTGTAATTCAAAACGCCTTCCAGACCGCGCGAGCGGGTGTCGATAGCGTTGGTGAACACGTTGGCCGTGTTGGCGTTGGCAGCGTCGAGCTTGGCTTTCAGGTCGGCGTTGTTGTTGGCCGTGAAGTTGTTGGTCAGCACGATGCGGTCGTCGATGTCGATCTGGTAGGCGTCCACGGTTAGTTCCAGGGCGCGGGCCAGTTGCACGGTGGCCCCCACCGAATAACTCACCGAAGTCTCCTGCTTCAGCTTGGGAATGCCCAGGATGGACGCCACCTGGCTCTCGTTGGTAAACGTGCCGCTCTCCACGGGTACGAGTTGGCCGCCTTGCGACACGAACAGGGTGTTGGATTTGGCGTAAAAACGCTGCTGCATCGAAGGCGCGCGGAAACCTGAGCTCGTCGAAGCCCGCAGGGCGAATCCGTCGGTCACTTTGTAGCGCGTCGAAACCTTGTAGTTGAGCGTACTGCCGAAGTCGGAATAATTCTCGAAGCGCAGGGCCGCCGACACGAGGAATTTCTTGGTAAAATCCTGCTCGGCGTCCACATAAATGGCCTTGCTGTTGCGGGTGAAGGTGCCTTCGTTGGAAGGCAGGAAGCCCGAAAACACCTGCGACCCGGCGGCTACGCCCGACTTAGTGTCGTAGTTTTTCCAGGAAGTCTCTTCGCCCGCCCGAATGCCGAACTGGTCGATGCGGAACTCCGCCCCAGCCGCCAGGTTCAAGCCGGACAGCACGTCGTACTTGCGGCTGAAATCGAGGTTGACCGTGTTTTGCAGGAATTTCAGCCCGCCCGCGTCGAACGATTGCTGGAAGTTGGCCTGTGTGAGTGCCTGGGTATAGTTTACGGAATTGTCCACGCCGAAGTCGAAAACGTTCTGCCCAAAGGTGTTGCTTAGATCGGCATTCCAAGCGCCCAGTTTTCCGCGCACACCCACCGCCAGCGAGGCGTCAGTGACGTTGCTGTTGATTTGGGGCAGGAAACCGTTGGGATAAACCGCAAAAACGTTGGCGCGGGTAGCAGCGGGAACGGCGTTGGGGTAGCGGTAGAAGCCCGCCGCGTTGCCCTGCTTGTTGTTGTAGCCGCCGAAAGCGTAAAAGGTAAAATCAGTCGAAACCGGGATTTCGGCGTTCAGCATCACGCCGCCGCCCTTGATGCGCGAGTTGCCAATGCGCATATCGAAATCATCGCGCGTGAGTCCTTTTTGGGCCAAAATCTCGTCATCGGCCACCTTGCCGTTCACCGCCGGGAAAATCTGTCCCGTGTAGGTGCCGGCGCGATTGGTCGGCCCGCGGCTGGTGTACTCGCCCGTCAGATTCAGGAAGCCGCGTTCGCCAATTTTGAAGCCGTAGTTGATGCCCAACTGGGCGGTGGCGCCGTCGGTCACACTCACGTTGGGGCTGCCGGTGATCTTGTTGAGCGTATTGTAGGCGTAATTTTTCTCGTAACTGGTCACGTATTGGCCAATCGATGCATTGGCGGTCAGGCCAGTCTGCTTTTTCAGAATAATGTTGATGACCCCCGCGATGGCGTCGGAGCCGTACTGCGCCGCCGCGCCGTCGCGCAAAATCTCGATGCGGTCTACCGCCGAGGCCAGAATGGCGTTCATGTCGGTACCCACGGTACCCCGGTTCACGGTACCGTTGACGTTCACCAGCGCCGACTGGTGGCGACGCTTGCCGTTGATGAGTACCAGCACCTGGTCGGGACCGAGGCCGCGCAACTGGGCGGGGTCGATGTGGTCGGTGCCGTCGGCCACCGTCTGCCGCGACGACTGGAACGAAGGTGCCACGAAGGTCAGTATCTGGTTGATGTCCACCTGACCCACGGTGTTGATCACCTCGGCCAGCGGAATCACGTCCACCGGCACGGGCGTGTCGATTTTGGTGCGTCCCCCGCTGCGGGTACCCGTCACGATGACCTCGTTGAGTACCGAAAGGCTTTCGGCCAGGCGCACGTTGATCGGCTGCGAGCCGGAAATTTTCACTTCCCTGGACTCGAAGCCCACGAAGCTGAACACCAGCACGTCGCCCTGGTTCGCGCTGATGCGGAAGCCGCCGTCGCCTTCGGTAGTCGTACCTTTGGTAGTGCCTTTCACCAGCACGCTCACGCCGGGCAGAGCGTCGCCTTTGGTGTCGGTCACTTTTCCTGTGACGGTTTCTTCCGTAATCTTCTGGTTAAGAAAATATTCAGCGGCTTTTAAGCCACCAGCATAACCGGAATTTGTGCCGCCAGCGGCAAATAATACGACCGCCAGCGCGGGCCAGAATTTGCGGATCGCCCTGCGTTTTAGAATAGGTTTATTCATAAAAATGACTTTGTAAAAAGGTTTGGCAAGATGAGTGACTGACTTTTTGTAAAAGTAAAGTTAATTGTCAGCCCTTGTGTTTAAAAATGGCTTAAATTTTTTCGGGTAAAAATCCAGCATCGTCCTACCTTCTACTCAAAATATCCACTCAATCACTCATTCACGATTGGCCAAAATCATCGTCATCGGCAGCTCCAACACCGACATGGTCGTGAAAGCAGCCCACCTACCCGCCCCCGCCCAGCCACTCGACGACGAAATCCTGAAAGACCTCTACCTCATCACGCCCTACGAAACCGAAGCCGAATTGCTGGCAGGTATCGCCTTCACACTGGGCAGCATCGGCGCGGGCGGACGCAGCTTCGTAGCCGATCTGAACCAAGCGGACTGGGCAATACCGGCTCGGCGTTCCTGGGCGGGATCATTTTTAACGCGGCCAACATTCTGCTGGTGGCGGTCATCGCCGGACTGCTCATGGGCTACTTTTACAAATACGCAGCGGCGCCGTTCCGCCAACAGGGGGAGAGCCAGCAGACCTTCTTGCCGGATAATTCGAAAAGTTTCGTGCGGGAAATCGGTATCGGTAGCTTGAGTCTGGAAATTATCAAAATGGGAAACCAATTCCTCTACTTCACTCAAAGTAGTTATCCTGGCGATCATTTTCTTGGCTTTAAACAGTTGGAGATGCTCCTCGACCTTTTGTAGTTAAAAAAAGTGCCACCAAAACGATAACTTGCGCTTCCCATGAAGCAACTCACCCAAAACCTCAGAACCGGACAAACCACGCTCGTGGAAGTCCCTGCCCCACAGGTAAAGCCCGGAGCGGTGCTGATCCAGACGCGCCGCAGCCTGGTGTCATTGGGCACCGAGCGGATGCTGGTGGAGTTCGGCAAGGCAAACCTGCTGGACAAAGCCCGGCAGCAGCCCGAGAAGGTGAAGATGGTTTTGGACAAAATAAAAACCGACGGCCTGCCCACCACCTTGCGGTCGGTATTCAACAAGCTGGAACAACCTATTCCGCTGGGCTACTGCAATGCGGGTACTGTTATCGCCCTCGGCGCGGGCGTCACCGACCTGCAAGTTGGCGACCGGGTGGCCAGCAACGGTCCCCACGCCGAGGTGGTGAGCGTACCGCGTAATCTGGTAGCCAAAATCCCCGACAACGTCCCCGACGACGCGGCGGCTTTCACCGTCATCGGGGCCATCGGCTTGCAGGGTATCCGACTGCTCGACCCCAGGCTGGGCGAAACGGTGGTCGTAATCGGTCTGGGACTCATTGGCTTGCTAACCGCCGAACTACTGCGGCTCAACGGCTGCCGCGTGGTGGGCGTGGATCTCGACGAAGCCAAGCTGGAAGTCGCCCGTGCCAAGGGCATCGAACCCTGTAATCCCGCAACGGGCGACGACCCGGTGACTTTTGTGCAAAATATGACGGGCGGG
>JBBSKK010000362.1:0-4492 GCA_038256395.1 Cytophagales bacterium
CCTGGAAGGAAACAGCAACGGCCGAGCCAATGTAAACCAGTACGCCAGCTACGAAAACCGCTGGACGCCGGAGAATCCCACCAACGAAAACTACCGCACCCGGGGACAGGGGCCCATTGGTTTTTATTCATCCAAAAATTTAGAGGACGGCTCCTACCTGCGCCTGAAGACCGTTTCGTTGGAATACGCCCTTCCATCCAGCATCGTCGATCGACTTTCGCTCAATAACCTGACATTTAGCCTGGCCGGGCAAAACCTGCTCACCTGGACTAAGTACACGGGTCTCGATCCTGAGGTTTCTATCCTCAATCCTGTGCTATCGCCGGGCTTCGACTTCTCGGGTTACCCGCAGGCGCGAACCATCACTTTTGGCGTAAGAGCTACTTTTTAATTAAACCTTTAAAATAAACTGATATGAAAACGAAACGCGTTATTCTGGCTTTGGTTTCCTTGTTGGCTTTTAGCTCCTGTGAGGAGTTTCTGGAAACCACACCTACTGACTTTCTGAGTCCTTCAAACTATTATCGTACCGAGCAGCAGCTCGAATTCGCCCGTGCCGGGGTATATAGCACCTTGGGGGACCAGGCCATTTACGGCCACTATTCCAACTACCTACTGGCCTGGACGGCAGATGTGGCCTACATGAATAGATTTACCCTCACGACCGGCCCCTGGAACTACAACTATTCCCCGGCCGATTCTTACAATGCCAATTATTGGTCTAATTTATTCAATGGGGTCAACCGCGCCAATATCCTGCTGGCCAACGTGGACAACAATCCCGAAATAGACAAGGCAAAGCGGGATGTGATACGGGGAGAATGTCTTTTCCTGAGGGGTTTTTACTATTATATGCTGGTGCAGTATTACGGGGGCGTGCCGCTGCGTACCGAGCCGACTCTGTCCGTGGAAGATGTCGATATTCCGCGAGCTACCGTGAAGGAAATTTACGATCAGATTATTAAAGACATGACGGCGGCCGAGCCATTAGTGCCGGGAATCACTACGTTAGGTTACGGTGGTGCGATCAGCAAATCAGCCGTACGCGGACTGCTGGCGCGGGTTAGCCTAACAATGGCGGGCGAGCCGCTTAAAGATCAAAGCCGCTACGCCGAAGCCAAAAAATGGGCCAAGAAAGTCATGGATGACGGAGGCCACGCGATGAATCCCAGCTATCCGCAGATATTTATTAACCTGGCGGCTGACAAGTACGACACCAAGGAAAGTATTTGGGAAGTTGAATTATGGGGCAACCTACTGGATCAATACCGGGAGACGGGTAGTTTGGGCTACATCAACGGCCCCCGTTCTGTCGCTAATTCGGCCACGGGACGAGCGGATGCCTATATGTTCGTTACGGCTGATTTTTACAATGTTTATGAGCCGGGAGATCAAAGAAAATGGTTCAACATTGCCCATTTTACCTATAATAATAACGATATTAACGGCGACAAGACGATGATTGGGTTACCAGCCACCGAGGCGGATAAGTACAAACTCACACCCGCGAAATTCCGTCGGGAATACGAAGTGGTCTTGCCAAAAGGCCTGAGAACACCCATCAATTTCCCGATTTTGCGCTATACCGACGTGTTGCTGATGTACGCCGAAGCCGAAAATGCCATCAGTGGACCAACCGCCGAGGTAGTTGAAATTGTCAATCGCGTTCGACGTCGCTCCTGGTCGAAAGGTATAAACAGCATCAAAGTAAGCAGCGCGGGTAGCGGGTACTCTTCGGCTCCGACGGTGACTTTCTCGGGCGGCGGAGGCAGCGGTGCCAAGGCCACGGCTACCATCAACGCGGCGGGTCAGGTGACGGGCATTACTCTCGATCGCGACAAGGCAGGGATCAAGTTCTTTGCCGAGGGGGAATATACCTCTGCGCCCAAAGTTGTTCTTTCGGGCGGCGGCGGAACCGGGGCAACGGCCGTTACTGAAATAAACGATCTTGCAGCAGCCGATTTGAAAAAGGAAAAAACGGCCTCGAAAGAAACGATGCTAGCCGTGATTCAGGACGAACGAATGAGGGAACTTAATCTCGAGGGTCTTCGGAAGGCCGATTTGCTCCGATGGGGTATTTTCTTGAAAAAAATGGATGAAGTAGGAAAAACCGCGCAACGCGATATGCCGGATAGTCCGGCGGTGAAGTACTACACGAACGCGAGCCAGAAAGATTTGCTTTCGCCCATCCCGACCACCGAAATGACGGTGAATCAGGCCATAAAACAAAATCCCGGTTGGGAGTGATAAAAACGACGCGATTCGAATGGACTTGACCAGAAGAAGCTTTGTGGGTAGTGTGCCCGGCCTACTTACGCTGACGACCGCCCTCGTTCCCTTCACAGGACCGAGGGTGAGCGCTGGGCAGGTGCGCCGCGATTCTCTTGCCCAAAATGGCCCGACTTGGCGCGAGTTGAACGGGAAGCTGTACGGTGCCAAACCCGACGAACGCGGCCCCATCGGCGGCGGGACGAATTACGCAGCGGTAATTTCCGGGGGAGATTACGAGGTTAAAACCGTCGACGAATTCATTGCCGCCCTGGAGAATGTACGAGCCGGGCAGGTCATATTCATTCCGGCCGAAACCGAAATCGACCTGACGACGCGCATCTACGTTGAAGAACTCGTGCTGACCGTACCCGAGGGCGTCACCATCGCGGGCGAGCGGGGCCGTAACGGTTCAAAAGGCGCATTGCTAACCAGCGATGCGCTGAAAACGCCGTTTATTTTCAAAATTGCCGGGCCGGATGTGCGCATCACCGGATTGCGGATTCAGGGGCCAAATCCGAAACGCCAGGAGGAACACCACACCCGATCGTTCGGGAAAGAAGGTTTGGGCCGGGAGTATTATTACAAATTTCCCACTTCTATGGGTATCCACACGGAATTCCCCCGCCTGAAAGTGGACAACTGCGAAATCTCGGCTTTCACCCGGGCCATTGTGCTATCCAAAGGCAATGACCACCATATCCACCACAATTTCATCCACCATTGCCAGTACAAAGGGCTGGGGTACGGTATTTCTATGGCCGTGGCTTCCACCCTGATCGAGTATAACCTGTTCGACAGCAACCGCCATTCTTTGGCCGGGACAGGGAGTCCGGGCTGTGGGTACATTGCCCGGCACAATGTCGAGTTGGGTACTTCGCTGAGCCATTGCTTCGATATGCACGGTGGCCGGGATCGCAAAGACGGCACGACCATCGCCGGGACGACCATCGAAATTTACAACAATACCTTCCGAGGTACCGAAAGGGCAGTGGGAATCAGGGGAATACCGGAAGAAAAGTGTGTCGTTCGCAACAACTGGATCACCGAGCACAGCAGCGCTAAAACGGCGGTGTTGGCCGAAGAAAAAACGGCCGTTTTCGACAACATTTACGGAGCCCATCCAGTTAAGTCTGAATGACCGTTCATGCCGACCAAAACCGGAACACTTGCTTTAAAACCCTGTTTATCAAAATGAAACTACCGACTCATCCGTACCAAAATATCCTGACTTCCGCCGTCTTTTGTCTGCTGGTTATGACGGCCACCGCCCAGCGCTACGCCGCCGCCCTCTCGCCCGCCGAGTCGCGGAAAACCTTCCAGCTGGACGAGAAATTTGATATCGAACCCTTCCTCACCGAACCCGACGTGCTGTCGCCGGTGGATGTGGCTTTCGACGCGCGGGGCAACGTTTACGTAGTCGAGATGGGCGACTATCCCTACGACGCCAAGCCGGGTAATTACCAGGGCCGCATTCGCTTGCTGCGCGACACGAACGGGGACGGCAAGCTCGATAAGGCCTTCGTATTCGCCGAAGACCTGCCCAGCGCCACCAGTATTTTGCCCTGGGAAGAAGGCATCATAGTGACGGCGGCCCCGGATATTTTGTATTTAAAAGATACCGATGGCGACAATAAGGCCGATAGCCGGGAAGTTCTGTTCACGGGTTTTTTTGATAAAAATTCTGAGGCTCAGATCACCAGTCTGCGCTTTGGACCCGATAACTGGATTTATGCCAATAACCACGGTCAGCGAGGCAAGGTCACCTACAAACGCAAGCCGGATGCCCCGTCCATCGACGTATCCGGCGGCGATTTCCGCTTTCGGCTGGATCGCGACCTGTTCGAGTCCGAGTCGGGAACGGGGCAGTTTGGCCTGGCCGTCGATGATTGGGGACACCGTTTTTATTCTCAAAATACGCTGCACATCCAGCAGGCGCCCATCGCCTGGCGCTACTCCCACCGCCATGAGTACCTGCCTTCGTACCGTTCGGAGGTGAATATTTCGGACCACGAACTCGAAATGTTCCAAAAGTCAGCCACGCCCTACTGGCGGCAGATGCGCAGCGACCGCCGTCAGGCCAAGTACGACTCCCTGGACATGGACCGGACGGAATACGCCCGCGCCCATTTTTCGGGAGCTTCCGGCGGTACCTTCTACGGCGGGGACGGCTTTCCGAAGGAGTTTCACGGAAATATTTTTACCGGTGACGTCATGGGTAACC
>JBBSKK010000363.1:0-4478 GCA_038256395.1 Cytophagales bacterium
GGGGTGGGTGCCGATGGCGTCATAATCACGGCTTCGGCTAAGGACAACGACATCATCTCGCAGGCCGCACGGATGTCGCGGCAACGCGGCAAAATCGTGCTGATCGGCGTGGTAGGGCTGAACCTCAGCCGGGCAGAATTTTACGAAAAGGAGCTGACTTTCCAGGTTTCCTGCTCCTACGGGCCGGGCCGCTACGACGACGCCTACGAGCAAAAGGGTTACGATTACCCGCTCCCTTTCGTCCGCTGGACTGAGAACCGCAATTTCCAGACCATCCTCCAACTACTGGCCGCCGGACTGCTGGATGTGAAGCCTTTTATTACGGAAGTCGTGCCGCTGGCGGAGTTCGATAAAATATACGGGGAAATTGGTTCGTCACGGGCCATCGCCTCGCTGCTGGAATACCCGGAGGAAATCGCCCTGAAAGCGACGATTCAGCACCAAACCACGTCGTTTGCGGGACGTAAAGGCGTCGTGGGTATCATCGGCGCGGGAAATTTTACCAAAATGACGCTGCTGCCCGCCCTGAAAGGGACGGATTTGAAATACATCGCCAGCGCCAACGGCCTGTCGGGAACCGCTTTGGCGCAAAAGTACGGCATCGCCCGCAGTACCACCGACTACCACGAAATCCTGCAAGACGACGAAGTCGATCTGGTCCTCATCACCACCCGCCACGACCAACACGCCCGGCTTACATTAGAGGCTCTGCGAGCGGGCAAGCACGTTTTTGTAGAAAAACCACTGGCGATTTTTCAGGAAGAACTGGACGATATCGAAACATTTTTTGCCAAAAACAGCTCCGCCCTTTCGCTGACCGTCGGCTTCAACCGCCGCTTTTCGCCCCACGCGCAGAAGATGAAAACGCTACTTGGCAACGCGCCGATAAACGTAATCGCGACGATAAATGCGGGCCACATCCCGGCTAACTCCTGGGTCCACGACCGCGCCGTGGGCGGCGGACGCATTCTGGGCGAAGCCTGTCACTTCATCGACCTTATTACTTATCTTACGAGTAGCTTAGTCACGGAGGTTTGCATGAACGCGATGGGTCAAAACCCCGATGAAACCACCGACAGTACCAGTATTTTGCTGAAATACGCAAACGGCTCCACGGGTGTCGTCAACTACTTTGCCAACGGCAGCAAGGCATATTCTAAGGAACGCGTGGAGGTTTATTCCCAGGAGCGGACGCTGATTCTCGACAATTTCCGTGCGCTGAAAGGCTACGGATTCGGGAATTTTTCTAAATCAAAAACCCAACAAGACAAAGGTCACCGCGAGCAGTTTCGGCGATTATTGGAATCGATACGAAGCGGCGGCGAGCCCCTGATCCCATTAGCCGATATCCTGAACACGACCCAAGCCACGCTGGCGGCAGTCGAAAGCTTGAAGCGCAAAGCTTGGGTTTCTATCGGCTAGATGTGTTCCTTCGCAACGCGTATCATTTTGCTAGGCGTGTTCTGCCGCTAGACTCGATTTATCGCGGCTCTACAAATTAACCAACCCTAAAAGCACCGCCGCCAGCGCCGCCCCCACAAACGGCCCGACGACGGGGATCCAGCCGTAGGCCCAGTCCGACGAACCCTTGCCCGCGATGGGCAGCAGGGCGTGGGCCACGCGTGGTCCAAGGTCGCGGGCCGGGTTCACCGCGTAGCCTGTCGGCCCGCCCAGCGACAGCCCGATGCTCCACACCAGCATTCCGACCAAGTAAGGGCCGAGGCCGGGCGGGATGGACTCGGTTTGCCCAATGCCGAACAGCCCCACAATGAGGAAAATAGTAGCCAGTACCTCGCTCACGAAGTTAGGCCCGGTAGCCCGGATGGCGGGGCCGGTGGCGAAACAGGCGAGCTTGTCGGCGGGGTCTTCGGTGGCGGCCCAGTGCGGCATATAATGAATCCAGACCAGCACCGCGCCCAGAAACGCCCCGATCATCTGCGCAGTGATGAAGCTCAGCACGTTGGAATAGTCACCCGACATTACGGCGTTGCCCAGCGTCACGGCGGGATTAATATGCGCCTCGGGACTACCAAAGGCCTGGGCTGTAAAAATACCCATCAGTACCGCCAGCCCCCAGCCCGTGGCGATCACGATCCAGCCGCCGCCGTTGCCTTTGGTTTGTTTCAAAACGACATTGGCCACGACGCCGTCGCCGAGCAGCATGAGTACGAGGGTTCCGAGTAATTCACCGAGGAAGGGGGACATGTTAGTTGAGATTTGAGAGTGGAGAGTGGAGGGTACTAAATCCTGCGCAGCCAATATTTTCGGGCGGAAAGTACCAGAATTGTTTTACAATATCCAGCAAGAATACAGAAAGAGTTTTTAAATAAAATTCCGACCGCTACCCAAAGAGCTAATTGCCTTACCTTTGCGGTTTCCCAAATCTACCCTGCTAACTATGAACCTGAATCAACTGACGGCCATTTCGCCCGTGGATGGCCGCTACCATAAGCAAGTCACCGAGCTTTCCTCCTATTTTTCCGAGTACGCCCTGATTTATTACCGAGTGATGGTAGAGGTGGAATACTTCATCGCGCTCTGCGAACTGCCATTGCCCCAATTAAGCGAAATAGCCGATGACTCCTACCCAAAACTCCGCGATATTTATAAAGATTTCAACGAGGCAGACGCCCAACAGATCAAAGAAATCGAGAAAACGACCAACCACGACGTGAAGGCGGTGGAGTATTTTCTCAAAGAAAAATTCGAGGCGATGGGTTTAGAGAAATACGGCGAATTCATCCACTTCGGCCTCACTTCGCAGGACATCAACAACACCGCCATCCCGCTCTCGCTCAAAGATGCGCTCGAGCGGCAGGTGAAGCCGCTGTTCCGGCAGGTGCTTTTCGTGCTGAAGCGCATGAGCATCGAGTGGCGCAACGTGCCGATGCTGGCCTACACGCACGGCCAGCCTGCCTCGCCGACGCGCGTCGGCAAGGAGTTTCTGGTGTTTGTAGAACGGCTGGAGCGGCAATTTGAGTTGTTGGATCAAGTCCCCTACTCGGCCAAGTTCGGCGGGGCGACGGGCAACTTCAACGCCCACCACGTGGCCTATCCCGAAGTGAACTGGATGCAGTTTGCCAACCATTTTGTGGAGGGCCTGGGTCTGAAGCGCAGCCGCCACACCACGCAAATCGAGCATTACGACAACCTGGCTGCCACCTTCGACGGCCTGAAGCGGCTGAACAACATCCTGCTCGACCTGAACCGCGACCTGTGGACGTACATTTCGATGCACTTTTTCAAGCAAAAAATAAAGGCGGGTGAAACCGGGTCATCGGCCATGCCGCACAAGGTGAATCCTATTGATTTTGAAAACTCGGAAGGCAACCTCGGCATTGCCAACGCCCTGTTCGAGCATTTTTCGGCCAAACTACCCATTTCGCGCTTGCAGAGGGACCTGACCGACTCCACCGTTCTGCGCAACGTGGGCGTCCCCATCGCGCACCAGGTTATCGCGCTGCACTCGTTGCTGAAGGGGTTGGGCAAGCTGGAAATCAACGAAAACGTCATCCGCGCCGAACTGGAAGAAAACTGGGTAGTGGTGTCGGAAGCCATTCAAACCATCCTGCGCCGCGAAGGCTACCCCAAGCCCTACGAAGCCCTCAAAGAACTCACCCGTACCAACGAAAAAGTGACCCACGACACGCTGACGCGCTTCATCGAAACGCTCGACGTGCCGGAAGCAGTGCGGGAAGAACTGCGCCACATCACACCCTTCAACTATTTGGGCGTGGTGGAATAAGCGCCCCCTACATTGTCGGCGTCATCTGCACCGACGCCACTTTCCAGGCTCCGCCCTGCCGGACGCACACGCTGGTGAACGCCAAGGTGTGATCGAAGCGGCTACCCTGCACGGTTCCCCTAGCCTGCCATGTACCTGTTACTATTGCAGCCTCGCCGTAGGTACGCGTACTGGTGCCGGACAAAGCACCCGTTTCGATATTGACGTAGCCACCATTCATGGCTTCGGCCAACGAACTACCGTCCATCAGCGAGCCGTCGAAACTCATAATGGCGAAATCGGTCGTAAGCAGGGAACGCATGGCCGCACCGTTTTTGTCGAGCAAGGCTTTGAAGAAAGCCTCCGTGCATTCGGCGGGATTGGTCGGCGGGTTGATCTGTTGTGCGAAAGTGGTAAAAGTGGCCAGTGCGAGCAGCCAGGTCAGGAATGTGTTTTTCATGGTTTTTTTAAATAAAAAATGGGAAGCCAAAGTGGTAAAACGCCTCAATCAGGCGAGAAAATGCGTATTCGCTTTTGAACCAAAAAATATTCCTCGCTAACTTTTTGTGAACTATTGTAGTAATTTATCCAGGCAGTTCCTATTTTAGGGGTAAAATTCAGAACGTTACGGTGATGTGTATGAAAAAGACTCTACAAATTTTATCGGTATTGTTCATCCTCAATACCGCCGAACGGGCCTCGGCGCAAAGTCCGTGGCGGCTGGGCGTCGCGCTCGGGCCGTCGCTTTCCTACA
>JBBSKK010000364.1:0-4469 GCA_038256395.1 Cytophagales bacterium
TCGCGCCGGCGGCGGCCACGGCGGCGGTGCTGGCGGTGGACAACAAAACAACAGTGCAGGAAATCGACATTTCCGCCCTGCAAAACAAGCTCAAAAACGACCCGCTGGCCGACGGTAGCACACCTGAAATATTGCTCGATAATGATGTAACGCCCCAAGCCGTAATGCTCAACGGCGATTGGCGCACCGAAAAAGGCGGCGGCAAATACGCCGCCTCTCAACTGGTGGACGAGTCCAAAGGCCGGGAAACTAAGTCGGTGCGCTACACGCCTGCCATCCCCAAAAATGGCAAGTACACAGTGTACGTTTTCAACCCTTATCCCGGTGCGGGCGGCGTGAACCCGGCGCAGTACGACGGAAAAACAACCGGAAAAGCCAGTAGCACGAATTTGAAAATCAAAGCCGGAAAGGTGACGAAGGAAATTGCTCTCGCCACCCAAACGCAGGTCAACGAGTGGATCGAAGCCGGTACCTATACTTTTGCGAAGGGCGCAGAAAACTTTGTAGAAATTACGAATCAAGGCGCAGACGGCACCGTGGTGGCCGACGCCGTGCTATTTGTTCCGGTGAAGTAAAAGTAATTTTTTGTCACTCCGAGCGTAGCCGAGGAGCGTGCCGGTGAAGTAGGGAGGCGTTGGTACCCGCGTTAATTTGTTCGATACGGTGTTCCATGACCGCCGCGATATTCATAGCCCGCGTTTTTGCTTCGCTGGCCTTTTCGCCCTCGAACAGTTCATCCACGGTTTCGTAAAAAAGTGCGAGCCAGGCATCGAAGTACTCGGGCCGAAAAGGGTGCGTTTCGTTCAGCTTGAAGTGCGGCGGCATGGGGCGGCCCCGGTAATTCCCTGTACCAAACAAAATTCCCTCCCAAAAATCGTACATTTTGGGTAGGTGGGTATCCCAGTCGACGTTCGCTAATTCATTAAAAATGACCCCGATGGTGGCGTCATCGCGTACTTTGTCGTAAAAAGTGTTGACGAGGTTTTCCACGTCGGTGCGGGTGGTGATGTCGGAAAGCATAGTATTTTGCGGCTTTTTGGGACTGAACTTTTAACAGGTCTAAGCCCCGCTTTCGTTCGCCCATCGCTTATGACCTTCGTCATAGGCATCCGCGTTTGTTCTATTGTTTTTCCAAAAAAGAAACTTCCCCTTGAAGCTAATCCTGGTAAAAATTGGCGGCAACGTCATCGACAACCCCGACGCTTGCGCGGCTTTCCTGAAAGTTTTTGCCCAACTCGAAGGCCCCAAAATTCTCGTCCACGGTGGCGGGAAAATAGCTACCCAAACCGCCGCCCAACTCGGCATCGAAACCCAGATGGTCGAAGGCCGACGCCTTACCGACCGCCCCATGCTCGACGTGGTGACGATGGTGTACGGCGGCCTGGTCAACAAAAACCTGGTGGCCCAGCTACAAGCCAAATGCTGCAACGCCATCGGCCTCACGGGGGCCGACGGTGGTATCATCCGCTCGGTAAAGCGCCCGGTCAAAACGATCGACTACGGTTTCGTGGGCGACATCGAAGCGGTGAATACCCCCCAAATCGAGGCCCTGCTGCAAAGCGGCCTGGTTCCTGTCATCGCCCCGCTGACGTACAGCACCGAGGGCTTGCTGCTCAACACAAACGCCGACACAATGGCCTCGGCCACGGCGGTGGCCATGGCGCAAACTCACGAGGTGAGTCTGATTTATTGCTTTGAGAAGAAAGGCGTCCTCTCCGACCCCCAAGACGATGACACTGTTATTTCCAATCTAAATCCTGATTCCTACGCGGATTACAAGGAAAAGGAAATTATTAATAAAGGCATGATTCCGAAGTTGGACAACGCCTTTGCAGCTTTACAGGCTGGCGTGAAGCGTGTTGTCATTTGCCACGCGGATGATTTATTAGCAGCGACGGGAGGAAAAGCGGGGACTGTGCTTGAGATTTGACAACTTTTGAAAAGTTGTCAAATCTTCGCTTCCTTGCAATTTGTACAAAATGGTGTACATTTGTATGTACAACGCACCTACGAAAATTACAGACTAATGCTAACGACGACTATCACAGATTTCAGAAAAGACATCAGAAGCTACTTTGACCGGGTCACTCATAATTTTGAAACCCTCATCATCAATCGGGGAAAGGACAACGGAGTGGTTATCATGTCATTGGCAGAATATAACTCTCTCCGCGCTACCCAGCATGAGCTTTCTTCCCGAGAAAACGAAAGGCGTCTGGACTCGGCCATTGAAAAACTCAGGGCAGGAAAAGGATTTCCTAAAACCCTCATTGAAGAATGAAATATATCTTCATTGATGAATCCTGGGAAGATTACCTTTACTGGCAGAAGACTGATAAGAAAAAGTTGAAGCGCATTAACGAATTATTGAAAAGCATCGCCAGAAGCCCTTACGAAGGAATCGAAAAGCCAGAACCGCTCAAATTTAAGTACTCTGGTTTTTGGTCGAGACGCATAGACGACGAGCATCGGCTTGTCTATCAGGTAAAAGACGATGAAATATTGATCGCAAAATGCAAATCGCACTACAATTAAAACAACAGGCTACGCTTCAGATAGTACTCACCGCAGCCTATTCTCCAGCACCACCACCCCCTTATTATCCCGCTTCCAGCGCTCCAAAAGTGCCTTCGGCGTGGGCGTGATGGCCAGGTAAAACGAACCCAACAGAATATCCAAATCGCCGTCCTGATCCACATCGGCGGCGTCCATCGTGAGCCAGCGGCCTTGGTTGGGATCGGGGAAGGTGCGGGGCGTGAAAGTGTTATCCCCTTTATTTTCCAAATACACAAAAGACCGCACCGGATCGAGGGCAAAATCGGGAAAGAAGGCGATGGCGGCAATGTCGAGGTCGCCGTCCTGGTCGAAGTCGCGGGCTAGGGCTTGCGTGGCTCCGTCGAGCGGGAAGAAAAATTCTTCTTCGAATTTATCCTTGCCTTTGTTCATAAAAATCCTGATGCCGTGATAGGGTTTTAAAGCGTAGGTCTTATCGCCGTTGTCGCCGTTGGCGTACAGGATGTCGAGCTTGCCATCTTTATTGAAATCCACTAACTCAAAGTAGCCCGAGCCGTAGGAAGGCGGAAAACGCAGCAGGATTTTCTTGGCAAAATTACCTTTCCCACCGTTGAGGTACACCGCGATCTGCTCGTCGCCCTGCGCGTAGAGCGTCCATAAATCGGGGCGTCCGTCGCCGTCGTAATCTTCCCAGTAGGTCATGCGCGCGCCGGGCCGCTCCTCGATCACGTGCCTGGTCATGGAGTCGGTGGCCGTGGCGGCGTACCAGGCCAGCTTTCCGGTGTAGTTGCCGTATTCACAAACGATCACGTCTTCCCGTCCGTCCTCGTTCACGTCGGCGTAGGTAGCCTGCACGGGCCGCTGCAAATCGCCCACCATGCGACGGCCGCGCCAGTTGCCATCGACCTTTTTGATGGAAAGCAAAGCGCCGTTGCTCTCGTCGTTCGGATCCATGTAGCCCATACTGAGCAGATTCCACTCCCCGCCCGACTGCGCCCGGAAATCAGAAAAAGGACTCTCGAAATTAAATAAAGAATCCACGGCCACGAGTTTGGGATTCAGGACGTGCATCGCCCCCGAGCGGTGGCTGGTCCAAATCTGACGACTGAAAGGATCGTAGCGCACCGCCGTCACGGTGGCCTGAATGGGGCTGAGGGTGTTTTTCACCCGAAAACCCGGCAACGACCGCAATGAGTCTTGCCGGGAGCGCGGCAAAGCTTCGGGCGCATTTCGCACGTAATAATCCACAATGCTCGCCCACTCCTCCTCGCTGACCACGGGCTTTTTAGGAAAAACACCCAGTTGCTCGACACGCAGTTGCGCCTCGTAATTTTGAAAAAAAGCGGAATCCTCCTCGATAAGCTGCAACCCCAGCCGGGGTGCCATGTAGGGCAGTGCGCCCTCGGCCCAGGTCTTTTTATCCAGCAGCGACGGCTCGGGGAAAACGTGGCAGCCCGCGCAGTATTGATGAGCCAGCACCTCGCCGTTGGGCTGCTGCCCCGTTCCGCACGACCAGTAGGCCAGCATTCCCGCCGCCAGCAACGTGGTACTTAGCCAAATACTTTTGAATGAAATCACGCGTCGAGTAAGTTCTGAAAAGCCTTTTCCACTTTATCAAACTCAAAACGCGCCAGTTCGTTGTACATGCGCTGATTTATTTCGGATAAGTTGAGGTTGCCGATGCTGCCCTCGTGGGTATGTTTGAGGTTGCGAGAAGCCAGCCGTCCGTCGGTACGGTAGCTACCCTCGCCAATTTCCTTACCAACTTGCCGATACGCATCCCGAAACGGCATGCCCTGCATTACCAGTTCGTTCACCCGCTCGACGCTGAATAGCAAATCGTAGCGACTTTCATCGAGCAGATTGGTTTTGACCTCCATATTTTCCAGCATGAAGGCGGCGACGTCCAAACAATGCAGAATTTCGTCGAAGGCAGGCATCAGAATTTCCTTCAA
>JBBSKK010000365.1:0-4469 GCA_038256395.1 Cytophagales bacterium
ACCAGTTGATCCAGATCCATCGGTAAGCTGTAGTATTCTTCCTGCATGATGATGTGCCGTATGCTAAATTTAGGTTTGTAAAACTGGTTGGGAATCTTAGTTTTGCTCTTGTCCTTCCGAAATCCTCTTTACCAAAAAAACAAAAATGACGTCCTCCGTACCCAAGCCGCCCAAACCCAAAGCCGTGACCCGCACCGCTCTTTACACCGCAATCGCCGCCTTGCTGTTGACGATCATGGGTAGTCTGGGCCTGACCGATGCTGATTTCGGGAGCAGCTACGCGCTGATTATGCTCGGATTTCTGGTACTTGGCTGTCTGCACGTATGGGCGCTGCACCGCTGGCTGCCGCAGAAAACGGATTCGCTTATCAAGGAATTCAGCTTTACGCTGCTCGTCGTTTTGGTCGCTACCGGACTACTGGCCGCCCTGTACCGTTTTGTGGCCGAGGATATGTCCAAAGGTCTGGGCGTGGCGACGGCTTTGGTGGCTTTCGTTTTTCCGATTGTGGTAGCGGGCGTTTACGCCGCTTTTTTGCGGATTCCGCCGAAGGAGTACAGGCAATGGTACTATCCCGTGGGACAACCCCTGCCGGATATGGATCTGCTGGACTTGTCGCGGGTGCTGGTGATTCAGTTCGAGTTCACGAAGCAGGCCGACGAGACGGCTTTCACCAACTTCCGGGCCAAGGCCCCCTTGGCGATGCTGCTCGGCGAGCTGTTCTTCATCTTCCTCAACGACTATAACGACCGCAATCCCGATAGTCCCATCGCCTACCTCGACGCCGCCCAACAGCCCTACGGCTGGACTTTTTACAAAAAACACGTATGGTACCAGCGCCGCCGCTACCTCGATCCTGATTTGACTTTTCAGGCCAATAAAGTCGTGGATAATGAGACCATCGTAGCCGTGCGGAACTCCTGAAAACCAGTTACTGGATTTGGGTGGGCAACCGTGTCCAGGCGGGCGTCGAGCCGCTAATGCTGTAAATCACATAGGCGACGGGGCTGAGCAAGGGCGTCCAACGGAGTCGGCGGTCGCGGACCGTCTGAGCGTGCAGATGCAGCGTTAGCGTCCGCGTCCAGGGGCGAGCGTGGCGAGGCAGGACCTGGTCGCCCGTCCCCATGATGTCGTCACGCTCCTGATGGATGACCCCGTAGCACACCATGGCGTTAGTATCGGCTATGCAGCCCACTTGCCCTTCCCGGACATGGCCTAACCGTAGGATATGCCCAAACTCGTGGGCAATCGTCGTTTGCCGACTTTGGTAAGGCGTAAGGTTAGTGGGGCGGCCCACCACCACGCCATCGCCGCTGTCGTATCTAAATCGCTCAGGTCGCAGGTCGTTCTGTGTCAAGACACCGCGTCTCTCATGGTCGCTGGCCCAGGACCGGAACCCGTTGCCCCGGTGACCCGTACCCACCTTGATGCAGCGAAACGTCACGTGCGGGTTATTATCGGTGAGCGTCAGGCTCAGGCGGCAGCCAAATTGCTTGGTTTCGAGGGCCGCCGCCGGGTGGCTTTGGTACCAGGGCATGTTGGGGTATAGCCACAGGCGATCGTTCCAGGCTTGCTCCACCACACGGGTCAGCTGCGTCTGGTAGTTGTTCCATTCGCCCAGTTCCCATGGCAGTAGCGTGAAGCGTTCGCCTTCGTCGGTCAGGACTCCGTGGCTGATGTTAAGCCCGCCCTGCGAAGTACTTGCGGGGGTAATCTGGATCAGCCGGACGCGAAAATTCAGCGTCAGCGTGGGCTGTCCGGTATTTACGTTCAGGACCGAATCCCAGTGGCGTCCGGTTGTTGTTTGGTCGATTCTCATGCACTTGGGGTTTAGTCTTTATATTTTTTTTACAAAAAAACAAAAGCAGACAACGTCCAGAAACGGGGAGGTTGCCTGCTTTTTGCCCCCCTTACCACCGATTGAGGTGGGGCGTTCCGAAGAGCTTGATTTCCTTAGCCGTCAGGGTCAGGGAAGTCGTCATGGGCGTGGAGCCTTGCTCGGTGAAACTTTCGCTGTATTGCACACAGTACACGTCGGTCAGTTCCAGTTCCTTCTGGGTCTGCTCTTCGTCCACGTTCTTAAAGGTGATCTTGGCCGTGGCTTTCTTGCCGTCGGGGTCCACCATCCATTCCCACAGGCTTCTGCTGTCGTCCTCGCCGGAGGAGTCCACTTGCAGGAAAACGGTTCCACCATAGACTTTGGACGACACGCGTCCTTTGTCATCGATGGATTGCGACAGGGAGTAATTACAGGCGATCACGGCGATTCCGTCGCCGGAGGGACCTCCCTCCCAGGAAAAATAGGCATCAAAACTTGAAGCTGGCATAATTGAAATTGGGTTTGGTTGTGAAAAAATTGATTAAGTCTTTATTAAGGCACAAAGGGGCAAAGGCACAAAGGCACAAAGTTTTTAATTCCAGAGTCCAGTGTCCAACGTCCAACATCAGTTAATTTGAACCAGAGCGCCTTTTAGAACGGCGAGGGCGTCGCCTTTGACCTCGACTTGGGTGCCTCTCATGGTGGCGGCTATGGTTCCTTCGAGTTCGAGGTTGGCGGTGGCCTTGATGGTGGCATTACTCGCGGCTTCGGCGGTGATGTCCTGGTTGGCTTTCATCTTTATGTTGTTGGCAATTAACGAGATGCTTTGCTGGGCTTTGAACTCAATGTTCTCCGAGGCCGACATTTTTATATTTCTTGAATTGACCTCTACCAGACCACCTTCTACATTGATTTTAATTTTACCATCGTCCCTGAAACTCAGGATGATATTGGTATCCGTCTGGTGGCGGTTGCTGATCTGGATTTGGGCGTCGCCGTCCTCGTCCGAGAAGAGGATCATGTTGCCCGAGCGCGTCGCGATTACTTTCAGGTCGTTGTTGGAGGGCGAGTAATTGATGTCGTCGTCGGGCTTGCGGTAGAGGCTGGTCAGCACCACCGGATTTTCGGCCAGGGTTTGCTCGTAGCCCACCAGCACCTGCGCCCCCAGTTCCGGTACAAAGTTGGCCCCGCGCCCATCGGATGTATGGAAACTTCCGACCCTGATCCAGTACGATTCCTGATCTTCGGAACGCGGCTGTCCCCAGTCAAATTTGACGCGCACCCGGCCCAGGTTATCGGGGTCAGCGTGGTCGATGACTTCGGCCAGTTCGTTCTCACCCAGCGGGTTGGTCACGTGCGGATTGGCGGGCGGGTGCCGCGCCGACTCCGGTACGGCCCGGAACTCATTGCCATAGCTACCCGCCGTGTTGACGCGGTGCGTGATTTCGGTGACGCGGTATTTGCCAAAACTCTCCTCGTAGCGCTCACCGCGGTCGTTGATGCGGTCGCCCTTGACGTTCAGGACGGTACCCACGGTCAGGGCGGGGTTTTCGCCTTTCCCTTTGAAATCGACCATCGCCGAGGTCAGCGCCGAGCGCCTCATGCGGGTCAGTTCGTCGGCTTCCTGCTGGCCACTAACGGTTTCGGGAGCGGTGAGCAGGGCGTCGGCTGCAAAGAGTTCGTCGGACTGCTGCAAGGCGAATTCGCTCAGGGTTGTTAGCCCTTCTACGTCCTGCGCACTCGACTCGCCGGTGAAGGTTTGGTGTTCGGTGTAGTCGTAGCCGAATAGCGCAAAGCGGGCGGGCTGCATGACCATCGCCACATCGAAATTCTGGGTGCCATCCACCCGAAAGTCCGTTTCGGGGCTTTCGCCTGGCCCCAGCACCAGCTCGCGACCATCGTAGTAAAACCACTCGGCGCAGCGGTCGGCCACTCGGCACAGGAATCGGTAGTTGCTTTCTTTGTATTGGATAAAGGGAATCTGGCGTCCGCCGTTGTTAGGACTCAAATCCCGCCGCAGCAAATTCTGCGGGTAGGGCCGCAGCACCCGGTCGAAGAGTTCCTGCACACTGCCCCGAATGAACGATCGCCGCTGCGGCGAATCTTCCAGCAAAATGGTAGGGCTGGCCCCTTTCAGCACAAAAGCGCTGCTCATGTCGCTCAGGCTGCGCAGCCGAATTTCGGTCACGATGCCCTGAAAAACGTACTCGAACTCGTCGCCATCCTGCCGCGGACTGAACGTGAACGTAATCTTGCGCCCTAGCGCATTCCGGTGCGACTGGCTGAAAAAATGCTCCCCCGAAGCCTCCAACTGATCGAACGGCACGAGCAACTCGAAGCGGTGGTGGTCGAATAATTGCTGCTCGATCACCAGCCCCAGGTGGCGCGAAATTTCGTTCCCGCCTTCCAGTTCGATCTTTACGTTGATTTGCTTGGCCATCGTTTTTAATTTTGAATGAGTGAATGATAGAATATTGCTTTCGCCTGCCTACCATTTTATTCACTCACCGCGCGGGCGGCCCCGTCACTCATTCTCTCGTTCTCGATTAATTTAGCTCGGTATCTCGGTGCCTTCGATCAGTACTTTGTCGGCGGACATAACTAATTGAAAGTCTGAGGTCGTAAAGCCATTTGCAAAATATCCGACTCCCC
>JBBSKK010000366.1:0-4450 GCA_038256395.1 Cytophagales bacterium
AGAACAAAGAACTCTAAAATACTGCGACAACTCCACTTTGTGCCTCTGTCACCCTGAGCGTACCGGGCCGCCGGGCGGTCGAAGGGCTATTCTTTAAAAAACACCCGCTTCACCCGCTCGCTCACTCCCGTTAAAATCTCATACGGGATCGTGCCGACCCGCCGCGCCAAATCAGTAATGGGAATTTCCTTGCCGAAAACAATGACCTCGTCGCCCTCCTCGGCGGTGGCCTCGGTGAGGTCGATCATGGTCATATCCATGCAGACGTTCCCGACGGTGGGGCAAAGCGTGTCGTTGACGCAGACGTGGCCGACGCCGTTGCCCAGGCCCCGGTCGTAGCCGTCGGCGTAGCCCAGGGCGACGGTGCCGATAATGGCGTCGCGGGAGAGTTGACTCCGGCGACCATAGCCGACGGTTTCCCCGGCTTTCAGATGCTTGATTTGGGATATAGTAGTTTTCAAAGTGCCAACCGTTTGCAGGAAGCGCTGTTCCTGCCCGGTGGCTTCCAGGCCGTAAAGTCCTATGCCCAGCCTTACCATATTCAGCTTGTATTCAGGAAAGCGGACAATGCCGGCAGAATTGAGAATATGTTTGATAATCGGATAGCCCAAAGTGGCCTCCATTCGCGTGGCTCCGGCGTTGAATCGCTCGTACTGCTGCCGCGAAAAGGGATTCAACTCACCTTCATCCGCGCCGACCAGGTGGCTGAACACACTGCGAACTTTCAGCTCAGGATTATTGGCCAATTTTTGGTTCAGCCAGTCGTAGTCATTTTCCTCAAATCCCAGACGGTGCATTCCGGTATCCAGCTTGATGTGAATACCGGGAAATGAAAAGCTACTTTCTTTTTTACTCACAAAAATCACCCACTCGTCGAGTACCCGGCGGCTGTACAGTTCAGGTTCAAGCTGGTATTCCAGGAGGTTGTCGAAGGTGCTTCGGTCGGGATTCATTACCATGATGGGCAGCGTGATGCCGCTTTGGCGCAGGGCAACGCCCTCGTCGGCGTAGGCCACGGCCAGGTAGTCCACGCGGTGGAATTGTAGCAGATTAGCCACCTCCGCGCTGCCGCTGCCGTAGGCGAAAGCTTTGACCATTACCATGATTTTGGTGCCGGAGCCGACTTTGTTCCGGTAGTAATTGAGGTTGTGCGTGAGGGCGTCCAGGTTGATTTCCAGCACCGTGCCGTGGACTTTCTGCTGGAGGCGGTTGACGATTTTCTCAAATTGAAAAGGCCGCGCTCCTTTGACCAATACCACGCTGTCGGCGATTCGGTCAAGGGGAAACTCCCGCAAAAAGGCGTCGGTGCTTTGGTAGAAATACTTTTCGGGAATATTGAAAAACTTGGCTTGCTGCGTGATCTCTACCCCAATCCCCACCAGCAAGTCGATTTTCTTTTCAAGAAACAATTGGTCGATGGTAGCGTACAACTCCTCGGCGGGTTGGCCGCTTTGCAGTACGTCGGAAAGAATCACCGCGTGGCGGCTGCGGCTTTCCTGCTGACCCAGGAAATTGAGCGCGATCACCAGCCCCTGAAAATCATTGTTGTAGGTGTCGTCGATGACGTAGGAATGGTGGATGCCCTCTTTGAGTTGCAGCCGCATCGAAACGGGCCGTAGATTTTGGATTCGTGCTTGAATCACTTCGGGTTTCAGACCAAAATCCAGCAAGAAAACCAGGCAGTGCGTGAGATTCTCGAGCGCGGCTTCGTTGCGAAAATGGGTTTCAAAAAGATGATTGCCCAATGTTCCCGTAAAACTGACAACCGTTTTATTTCCTAAAAATTCGTACGCTACTCTTACTTCGGCGGATGCGGTATTTCCCCAGGCAATGGTTTGCAAAGTCGGATTGACCTGCCGCAGGATGAGACTCACTTCTTCGTCTATTTCTGCGTGGTTTTTACAAAAAATTAGTTTTTGGGCGTGGGTGAAAAGCCGAAGTTTTTCGGTGATTTTTTGCTTGCGGCTACGGAAGCCTTCGTCGTGGGCGGAGCCGATGTTGGTGAAAATACCGATGGTGGGCCGAATGATCGGTTCCAGGCGCTCCATTTCGTGGGGGCGCGACAGCCCCGCTTCGAACAGGGCGATGGTGTGGGTTGAGTTCAGGTTCCAGACCGACAGCGGCACACCAATCTGCGAATTATAACTTTTGGGACTGGCCACCACCCGCTCAGAAGGCGCGAGCAACTGCGTGAGCCATTCCTTGACGATGGTTTTGCCGTTGCTGCCCGTAATGCCGACGACCGGGATATGAAATTGCGCCCGGTGTCGGGCTGTCACGTTTTGCAGGGCTTTCAAACTGTCCGGCACCACCCAAACCGTGGCGTCTGACCAAGACTCGAGGTGCGACTGCAAAGTGGGTGTTAGCGCCGACTTTTCCACAACAAATTCCCGTACCCCTCGCTGATATAAATCGCTGAGAAAGCGGTGGCCGTCGTGGCGCTCGCCGGGTAGGGCAAAAAACAAGCTCCGGGCCGCAAAACTCAGCTGGCGGCTGTCGTTGAGCAGGTACTGGGCGTGGGTGGTTATTTCGGAAGGCTGGGCGTCGATCAAACTCATGAAAAAGGTGTCAAAAAGAAACCGAAAAAAAGGCCGTCAGAGCCACTTTTTCCAGCGAAAATAGAGGAGCATTCCGGCGGTTACCAATCCCATAACCGCCCAGGTAACGTAGTAACCGTCGCGGGCGTGGAGTTCAGGTATATTATCAAAATTCATGCCGTAAACGCCAGCAATAAAGGTGATTGGCATGAAAATCGCCGAGAAAATGGTCAGCGTTTTCATCACTTCGTTCATGCGGTTGCTGATGGTCGAAAGGTGGACATCGACCAGGCTGGCGAGCAACTCGCGGTAGGCGTCGAGGCTTTCGATGATCTGCATCACGTGGTCGTTGACATCGCGCAGGTAAGGATGAACGCGCTTGGAAACCAGCGGGTCATCAGGTCTTACGAGCTGCGCCACCATGTCGCGCAGCGGCCAGATCAGCCGCCGGGCGAAAGTCAACTCGCGCTTGGCGGAGTACAGTTCAGAAAGCGACTGCGACTGGTAGCCCGCAATGACCTGATCTTCAAGTTGGTCGAGTTGATTGCCGAAATTTTCCAACACCAAGAAGTAGTTGTCCACGATGACGTCGATGAGCGCGTACAGCAGGTAGTCCGGCCCGCTGCGGCGAGTCTTACCGACCGACGCTTTCAGACGGTCGATGACGGGCGTCAGCACGTCGCCCGACTGCTCTTCCTGAAAAGAAAGCAGATAATTTTTCCCCAACACAAAGGAGATATGCTCCGCCCACAGTTCGTTGAGAGAACTTTTGTGAAAATGAAGCATTTTCAAAGTGACGAACAAGTGGCCGTCGTCGTAGGTCTCGACCTTGGGCTTCTGGTCGGTGTTCATGAGGTCTTCCAGCAGCAGCGGGTGAAGCTGATAAATTTCGCCTATTTGGCCGATGACTTCCGGCTCGTGGATTCCCGTCACGTTGAGCCAGGTTACGTAAGGCTGGTCGGTCGGAGCCTGCTTGGGAAGGCACACTTCCAGACTGGAGTCCACTTCCTCATGATAGAACGAGGCATTGTACTCGATCCGCTTGATCTGCGTCTTGATATCGACCGACTTGCCAACGTAGGTCAGCGTGCCGGGGGAAGTGAGGAGGTTTTTGCGTTGCTTGTGGTGGGTTCGGATTCGGGTAGGCATCACGGTTGGGTTTGTCAGGTCAGGATGTTTCCTGACCTGACAAAGGTACCAAACCTATTCACTATCCTCGATATGGTACACCAGTAGCGGAATGTGGGTGTGCAGGATCATTTTTTTCGTCAGACTGGGATTGGTGATGAATGCCTCTATGAAACCCCGCTTGCGGGTGGACATCACCAGCAGGTCGGCGTCGATTTCGTCGCAGTAGTCCTCGATGCCCTGCAATACTGCGCCGGATTCCCGCTCAACAAAAGCCTGGCGCGGCACCCCGAATTCGCTGATGATTTGCTGAATATATTGATCGTCGGCTTGCACATTGGGCTGAGATGGTGAACTGATTTTCAAAAAAGTAATTCGGCCTCCCATCCGCTCAAAAACAGGCAGGGCGCGTTGTAGCACATGGTTTTCGTCGTATTCCAATTGGGTGGCGTACACAATTTCCTTGAATTTGGTCGGCGAAGCGTGCGGCGGTACAATCAAAACGGGGCATTGGGCCTCAAGGCCGATTTCGGTAGCCGAGCTACCGATTAGGCTGTCCAGAAAGCCGCCTTCTCCGCTGCGGCCCATCACCACCAGATCGGGCCGATATTCTTTGATGGCATCCATCACTGCGGATTCCACGCCACCTACTGACCACAATCCCTGCACCCGAAATCCCTCGGATTCTAGAGTACGGACCTGGTCGTTAAGGCGTTTCTTGAAGCTTTGCTCGATTTCGGGCGATAGAGGAATCATGCCCGCCGCTCCCGGAACGGTCATATCGG
>JBBSKK010000367.1:0-4439 GCA_038256395.1 Cytophagales bacterium
GAAATTAGAAATAATCAGTTGTACAGAAAAAACAGCCGAAAAGATTTACGTACACTGGTCGCAATCAGATGATCTTTTGGACCCCACGCAGTGGAAGCAGGAAGTGCTACCTGCATCTATCGACCGCATGATGTGGATGTACGCCCAGCCATTGCAAGTCGATGGTAAGAATGGAGTCGATCTGGTAGCTGGCGGAAAAGACATGAAGGCGGAGGTAGGGTGGTTTGAAGCTCCGGCTAGTCCGCGTAACCTTAGCCAATGGAAATGGCATACCATGACTCCGGCTGGCTGGATCATGTCGATTATTTTTCGGGATATGGATGGTGATGGTGATAGCGACGTCGTGATTACGGATCGGCAGGGTGCGTTACGGGGAGCACGCTGGTTAGAAAATCCTGGACTGGGCGAAGCGCAGAAGGCGAGCTGGAAAAGCCATATGATGGCCGGTGCCGGTCTCGAAGTGATGTTCCTGACTATGGCCGATATGGACGGCGATGGCGTAGAAGAGGTGTTGATTACTGAAAAAACACATCAAACCATCCGTATCATTCAACGGCTCGATAAGCAAGGTATAGGGTGGAAAGAGATTGCAAAAATTTCGATCCCCGATGACTACGGTCGCCCCAAATCAGTAGAAGCGGGTGATATAGATGGCGATGGCATATTGGACGTAGTGTATAGTACCGAAACCGCAGGGTTGCAAAAAAATGGGTTGGGTTGGATCAATGGAAAAGACCTCCACAAGCCGACGGTTCCATTCCATAGTATATCGGGCGTTCACAATGCCAAATACGACAAAGCCGAACTACTCGACCTGGATCAGGACGGCGACCTCGATCTGTTGATCTGTGAAGAAAACTACGGTAAGAACAGTAAGGGGTTAGGAGTGATTTGGTATGAGAACCCACGTAAGTAGCTGCAGCGAAAAAAAAGCCCGCTCCTCACGAAGCGGGCTTTCCCGATATTTTCAAAAAACCTAAATCTTAGAAACGGAAGTGGGAGAACGCCTTGTTGGCTTCGGCCATGCGGTGCGTGTCGTCCTTCTTCTTCACGGCGGCCCCTTCACCCTTGGACGCCGCGATGATTTCGGCAGCCAGGCGGTCCATCATGGTCTTTTCACCGCGCTTGCGGGCGTAGCTGATGAGCCACTTCATGCCCAACGACTGCTTGCGCTCGGGGCGCACTTCGGTGGGTACCTGGAAGGTGGCACCACCCACGCGGCGGCTTTTCACCTCCACGCCGGGCGTCACATTATTCAGGGCTTTACGAAACAGGTCCAGACCGTTGTCGCCGGTTTTCTTCTCCACCAGTTCCATGGCGTCGTAGAAGATCGTGAAAGCGGTGCTTTTCTTACCATCGTACATCAGGTTGTTGACGAACTTGGTCACCATCACGTCGCGGAACTTCGGGTCGGGCAGAATGTACCGCTTCTTTGGTTTTGCTTTTCTCATTGCTTGTTAAAATTAAAATAGGTTTCGTTTTGCAACTCATTCACCCCAAGCAAAAAGCCTGGAATTACTTCCCCTTTATATCAAGTGTATTTGCCTAATAAAAAGTCGAGCCTGTGATTGATTTATTTCTTCTTGCCTTTGGCTGGTGCAGCCTCCTGACCGGGCTTGGGGCGCTTGGCACCGTACTTGGAGCGGCGCTGCTTGCGGCCATTCACGCCGGAGGTGTCCAACGCTCCGCGGATGATGTGGTAACGCACGCCGGGCAGGTCTTTCACCCGTCCGCCGCGAATCAGCACGATCGAGTGCTCCTGCAGGTTGTGGCCCTCACCGGGGATATAGGCGTTTACTTCTTTCTGGTTGCTGAGGCGCACGCGGGCCACCTTGCGGAGGGCCGAGTTGGGCTTCTTGGGCGTCGTGGTGTACACGCGGGTGCACACGCCCCGGCGCTGCGGGCAGGAATCCAAAGCTGGAGACTTGGATTTCCACGTCATTTTCTCGCGTCCTTTACGGACCAATTGTGAAATAGTAGGCATTTAACTTTTTGATTTTGAACGGCTAATCAGCTATTCGTTCTGATAAATACAGTTTTTTTGAAAAAAATCGGACTGCAAAATTAAGGAATTGCCGCTGATTTGCAATGTTTAGGGCGAAAGTTTTCTGAAAAACAAGCTTTATGCTCGCGGGACAAAGAATCTCCTGGTACCGGATTGCAGTAAAAAAACAGCCAGTTTTTCTTTTTCCCACAAAAACTTTCCTCATGAAATTCTGCGCCCCTTTACTCCTTTCTTGCTTCCTCCTTTCTTCCACCCTCTTCCCCACCTCAAGCCACGCCCAAAGCATCCCCAACGTCATCCTCGACACCGACATCGGCCCCGACTACGACGATGTGGGCGCGATGGCCGTGCTGCACACGCTGGCCGACAGCGGGCAGGTGAACATTCTGGCGACGGTGGCCAGCAACCAGTCGAAGTACATCGCGGGGGTGCTGAGTGTGCTGAACACCTACTTTGGGCGGCCCAACATTCCGATTGGCGTGGTGCGGGGCCGGGGCGTCAACCTGGTCGCCGGGCAAAAGTGGGACTCGCTGCTGGTGGCGAAGTACCCGCACAAGGTCATGTCTAACGAACAGGCCGAAGACGCGCTAACGCTTTACCGCCGCATCCTGGCCGCACAGCCCGACGGCAGCGTGACGCTGGTGACGGTAGGCTTCCTGACCAACATGGCCGATCTGCTCATTTCGAAACCGGATCAGTACTCGCCGCTGAACGGTCGGGATTTAATCAAAAAGAAGGTAAAAAAACTCGTGAGCATGGCGGGGCGCTTCCCTTCGGGCAAGGAATTCAACGTGGACCGCGACCCGGTGTCGTCCAAAATTGTCTTCGACGGCTGGCCCACGCCCATCATTTTCAGCGGCTTCGAGATTGGCATGGCCGTCCACACGGGTCTGCCGCTGACGAAGAACGACAAGATCAAAAACTCGCCCGTCAAGGATGCTTTTGCGATGAGCATTCCGATGAGCGAGCAAGATGCCAAAGGACGCATGAGCTGGGATCAGACCGCCGTGCTGGTGGCGATCAAAGGGTTTGAGAAGTATTACGACCTGGAAGAGGGCCGCTTCGTGGCCCATCCCAACGGCAGCAACGACTGGAACCCGGCGGGTAAAGGACACTTTCGTTTAGTGCAGAAAATGCCCGTGCCGCAAGTGGAGCGAGTGCTGGAAGATTTGATGGCGCGGTAGATTTGACAACTTTGCGGACCGCCGCAACTCTTGGGCCGCCCCGCGTAAAAGTTGTCAAATCTCTAGGCCGAATTCCGCGCCGCGTTGATGATTCCGAACATCGCCCGCATAACGAGTTTGTTCAGCGTTTCCTCTTCCACCTCCCGGTTATCGGGCGTGTCGGAGAGCATTTGCAGGGCGTACTGCTGGATGGTAATCAGAGGCAGCACGATGCGTTCGCGGATTTTGATGGACTCGCGCGACACGGCGTTGTTTTCCAGTAGTTCGTGCTGGCCGGAGATTTTCAGCAGCAGTTCGTCGGTGCGCCGGAACTCCTCGTACATTTTGTCGTAAAAATCGCGGTACTCCTCCTCGTCGCGCAGGTACTCGGTGGCGGGAAAAAACGCCTTCGACAGCGACTGCATGGAGTTTTCGACCAGGGTGCGGAAGAACAGCGATTTTTTGTACAACTTCTTGATGTCGTCCAGCTTGCCCCCGTCGGCCAGTTGCTGAATCGCCGAGCCAAAGCCGTAGAAACCCGGCACGTTCTGCTTCATCTGCGCCCAGGAACCCACGAACGGAATGGCCCGCAAGTCCTCGAACTTCAAGCCTTCACCCGCGGCCCCGCGCTTGGTGGGGCGGCTGCCGATGTTGGTTTGGCCGTAGAAGCGGAGCGGCGTTTTCTTTTCCAGATATTTGACAAAAGCCGGGTGGTTTTTCAGTTCCAGGTACGACTGGTAAGCGGCTTCGGCCAGTTCCTCCATCAGGGCTTTATCAGCTTCGGTGAGTTGCTCGTCCTGGCGGCTGGCGCGGAAAAGGCTATTTTCCAATCCGGCGGTAAAAAGGCGCTCGAGGTTGTACATGCCCGTCAACACCGTGCCGTAGTTGGAACTGATCGTTTGGCCCTGCACGGTGAGCTGCACTTCTTTATCCTCGATTTCCTTGCCGAGCGAGGCGTAGAAATTCTGGTTATTCCCGCCGCCGCGGCCGGGAGGTCCTCCCCTACCGTCGAAGAACGTGACCTTGATGCCGAATTCGCGCGAGACTTTGGTGAGTTCTTCTTTCGCACCATAGATCGACCAGTTGGCGCGGAGGTAGCCTCCGTCTTTGGTGCCGTCGGAAAAGCCGACCATGATCGTTTGGTGGTTATCGCGACGGTTGAGGTGGGCGCGGTAGTAGTCGTTTTCGTAAAGTATTCGCATCACGTCGGCGGCGTTGGCCAGGTCGTCCACCGTCTCGAAGAGTGGCACCACGTCCAGCGTCAGGTGGCC
>JBBSKK010000368.1:0-4433 GCA_038256395.1 Cytophagales bacterium
AGGCTAAGTTTTGTTGGTTCCAACTTCAAAATTAACACTTTATGCGAATCTCTTTTTTTATGAACAAGCCCTGTATATTGAAACTTGAAATGAATAGTTAGAATTTTGTCTGTAACGAATTTTATTTGATGGTTATATAGTATCTTCCACCAAATTATCTCAGATTTATTAAAAAAAATCTCATTTTTTTGTAAACTATTAACTTCGCCTTGTTTTTCAGTATGCTCGAAAATAGGCACATCCAGCTTCACGAAACTTAGGAATACCACTGGGTCTGAGTCGGGTACCACCAGGGTGAGCCACGAAGATTTCCAACACGTTTCAAGGTAAAAACGCAATGGCGCGTCGTTCTGCACTGCGAGACCCCGGCAGTCCACGTCCTTTTCAAGGCGTTTTGCCAGCGCTTTAACCGTTGAATACTTCAACAGCGGCCAGAATCTGCTGGACACCCTGGCGGCGGGCTACCCCGCCGATGCCGTCGTGGCCACGACCTGAAAAGAAGGTTGGGAGGTTCTCAAAACGATTCGCTCGAACGCCAAGCTGTCGCAGATTCGGGTGATTATGCTGGCGGAAGAGTTTTCGCCCGCTATCATACAGCGGGTCAGAGAACAGAAAGCGGACGACGTTTTCGACGAGGACTTTACGGAAGGAGACCTGGTGCGCAGGCTGGAGTTTCTTTTGCGGAAAAAGTGTGACGGATCAAACCAACCCCAACCCCACACCCCCATTTTTGAACATAACTTTACCTCACTTTGCCCGAATTACCAGCAGAAAGGCCTTGACGTTTCCCAGCAGCCCTTGTTCTTCGACGGCAGGGGAGGTCTGCGAGCAGACGCCTTAACACCATTCTTTTTTTTACATTTGGCGTGGCGCAGTAAGGGCAACACACTCTGACAAGAACGTAAGACATTCTGCAAAGGTAAGGCGCTCCTGTGTCAACTTTCGACTCTCAATTCTCAACCGCACGGGCGACCCCGTAAATTAAACCCTCCCCAGCCATGCTCCTCGCCGTCGATGCCGGAAATACCGATACCGTTTTTGGGCTTTTTGACAAAGAAGATAAGCGACACGTCTGGCGTACTCGCTCGCTGCCGCAGGAGTCGGCGGCGCACTATGAAAGCTGGTTGCGGCTGCATTTTCTGGAAGCCGGCATTGCCTTTGACCGCGTGGGAAAAGTGGTATTGGGCAGCGTCGTGCCGGATTTGACGGGTACTTTGAGAACCATGCTCACTTCACTTTTCGGGAAGGAACCAGTCATCGTCGGACCGGACATTTATCCCGGTCTGGAAATCGCCATCGACCACCCGCACGAAATCGGGGCCGACCTCATCGCCAACGCCGTGGCCGCCCATGCCCGCTACCCACAGAACTGCGTCGTCGTGGACTTCGGTACGGCCTTAACTTTCACTACTGTCTCGGCAACAGGCCAAATTCTGGGGGTGGCCATCGTACCGGGCTTGAAAACCGCCGTGAAGGCGCTCTTCGCCAACACCGCCCAACTACCCGAAGTGCCGCTGCAATTGCCTGACTCCGCTATTGGCAAAAACACCGTCCACGCCATTCAGGCGGGGATTTTGCTGGGCTACGAAGGGCTGGTCAAATCCATGATTCGCCGCATCCGAGCCGAACTCGGTGGTGACTGCATCGCTGTGGCTACGGGCGGCCTGTCGTCGATCATCGACACGCTGGAAGGGGAGTTTGTGGAAATAGACCGCGGACTGACGCTGGACGGGCTGCGGTTGATTGGGGAAAAAGCGTTGTGAAAAGCCTTTTCAATTGCTTCCGGCCACACTGGCGGCTATTCGAACTGCGCCATAATTTCATCGACCGGGCGGGAACCCTCGTAAAAATCCAGGATCCGCATCATAATCCCCTCCACCACGGCGTCGGGGCAGGACGCCCCGCACGTAAGCAGAATGGTGACGGGTAGTTTTTCCGGTAAATAATTCTCCGTCGTCATTTCCTCTTTCCGGTGCAAGTCAAAGTGCTGAATCAGGTTTTTGTCCAAAATCTTATCCGCCGAAGCAATGAAGAAGGTCGGCAGCTTACTTTCGCAGAGTTCTACGAGGTGGGAGGTGTTGGAACTGTTGTAGCCGCCCGCCACGATAGCTAAATCCGCCGGATGGTTGAGCAGGGCGTAGGTGGCGTCCTGGTTGTCGTTGGTGGCGTAGCAAAGCGTGTCGCGGGTATTGGCAAAATGTTCGTCCACCGCGTCCGGGGCTAACTTGTAGTGTCGGATCATCACCTGCTTAAGGTAATCGGCGATGCCCTGCGTGTCGGAGGCGAGCATAGTGGTTTGGTTCACCACGCCGATCCGCCGCAGGTCGCGGTTCGGGTCGAAGCCTTCGGAATATTGGCCCGCGAATTCTTCGTAGAAAGTCTCGGCGGCGCTTTCGCCCGTGATGTAGGTAGCCAACCGCTGTGCCTGTTCCATGTTTTTCACCACCACGGTAGGCGTAGCTTGCTGGCTGTGCGAGAAGGTAGCGCGGGTTTCCTCGTGCATCGGCTTGCCGTGGACGACGACGGTGTACTGTTTTTCGCCAATCTGCGCGGCCCGGTTCCAGACCTTCTCCACGAAGGGGCAGGTCGTGTCGTACTGGTAGGCGTCGATGCCGATGGCCGAGAGTTGGGTTTGAATCTCCACCGTGGTACCGAAGGCGGGGACCACCACCACATCGTCGGGCGTGAGTTCGGCCCAGGGAATGAGTTGGTTGCCCTTGGTGTCCATGATGAACCGCACACCCCGCTCCTGCAAGTCGCGATTGACGTCGGGGTTATGAATCATTTCGCTCAGCAGAAAAATACGCTTGCCTTCGTTTTCCGAGATAGCCTTGTAGGCGATTTCGATGGCGTTCTCTACCCCGTAGCAAAACCCGAAATGCCGCGCAATCAGGAAGCGCACCGGACCGAAGTCCAGCACCGTGGGCTTGAAGTCGCGCTTCAGCTTGTCGGACTTGCGGCGGAATTCCTTAATAGGCGTGATGATGCTGCTTCGGTAGAAGCTGGGGATGTCGAAGGTCTTCATTTATTTGGTGGAGAGTTGAGAGGGGAGAATTGAGAGTGCTTAAGTTTGGATTTGTCAACTTCAAAATATAGGTTGCCGACAAAGATACGTTGGCTTTGAAAACAACAACCGCCTTTGGGGCTTTGTTCGTTTGGAATAAAGTGAAGGTTTTTTTACAAAAAAACGCACCCGCCGTGCAACGTCTCGCCCCACTCCCCAGTCTTTACCCCAGAACGTTCAAAAAATCAGATAGTGATAGGGCGATGAATTGAACAGCGCCAATCCAACAACAGCTTCTGCTGCTCCTTGTCCACCGTCTACTCAAAAACCTCCTTGGAAACCAAATTGTACACCGACCGACACGTCGAACTGGTGGAACGCTGCAAACTCGGCGAGCGACAGGCTCAGTATGAGCTGTACAAGCAGTATTCCAAGGCTATGTTCAACGTGTGCATGAGGATGCTGGATCATGCGGGAGAGGCGGAGGACACCTTACAGGAGGCTTTTGTGGACGCCTTCACGCACATCGGACAGTTTCGGCAGCAGTCCACCTTCGGGGCGTGGCTGAAGCAGATCGTCGTCAACAAGGCCATTACCCAACTGCGCAGCCGCAAGATGAAGTGGGTGGAAATAAGTGAGTGGCAGACGGAGAACGGGGACTCGTACCCGGACGATGAAAGCGATGACTTTTTGGAAGAAACCGAGTACGAGGTGGAGCGCATCCGCCGCACCATGCAGCAACTCCCCGAAGGCTACCGCGTGGTAATGACGCTCTACCTGTTTGAGGGCTACGACCACGAGGAGATCGGCGAGGTGCTGGGCATCAGCGAAGTGACGTCACGAACGCAGTATTTAAGGGCAAAACGGAAGTTGGTAGAGTTTCTTCGGCCGCCGGGCGGCCCTGTACACTCAGAATGACAGGGTTGGAAGGGTCAACGGTCAATGAAAATAAACACTTCCACAACCAAACAAATAGACATCAATTACACGATTACACAGTTCAACAATTAAACAGCCTATGAATCACCATTACGATAAAAAAGACCGATTAGAGCGGTTTGTGCGCGACAATCGGGAGGATTTCGATCGGCTGGAGCCGGACGACGCGCTGTGGGGGCGCATCGAGTGTCAGCTTGGGGACGCACCGCCTGAGGTGGAAGTGGTGGCGGCTCCCGTCAAGTCAGCGCCCCGCTTTCGGGATTGGGGGCGGGCGTATTTCGACTGGCGCGTGGCGGCGGGGCTGCTGCTGGCATTGGGCGTTTCGTATTTGGTGTATTTGAATAAAGAATACGGCGTCACGCGTGACCCGCAGGTGGCTTTGAACGTGCCGACTTACGCCCGTGAGTTTACGCAGTACAATGAGGTCATCGAGCAGAAACGCCGCGAACTGGTCAAACTGACGAACGACAATCCCGACCTTTATAAGGAG
>JBBSKK010000369.1:0-4411 GCA_038256395.1 Cytophagales bacterium
AACACGTCGGTGTAGTCCTCGGCGGGCGTTGAGACGGGCGATGCTTGGGCGATAACGTTCTCCGCGGTAGGCTGATCCAGCAAAGCCAACAAATCCTCCGGCTTGCGCACCCGCTCGCGGATGTCCTTGACCAGGCAGCGCCGGATCATAGTTTGGAAAGGCTCCGCGATGGTGTTCAGGCGGTCGGGCAGTTGGACGGAGGCGATTTTGTTCTCCATTTCGCGCCGCTGCGTGGGTTCGCTCGACTGCGTGCCTCCGCTGAAAGGTTTTTCGCCCGTGACCATTTCGTAGAGGATCACGCCGAACGCCCACAGATCGAGGTTGAAGCTGACGGTGCCGCCCGTAATCTGCTCGGGTGCCTTGTAGGCGGGCGTTCCCCGGCCATCGCTCAGGTCGAAGTCAGAGCTGTCGATTTCGTCTTCGGCCACGAACTTGCTTAGGCCAAAGTCGGCAATTTTTGGCACCAGCCGCCCGCGATTGTCGCGGGAGATGAGGATGTTGGCGGGCTTGAAGTCGCGATGAACGATGCGCTGGCGGTGAAGTAGTTTTAATCCTTCCAGAATGCCCCGCACGAGTTCCCGCAGCTCGGCGTCGCTCAGGCAGCGCGATTTCATGAGGTCGGCCAGGTTGCCCTCAGCGTAGTATTTCATGATGGCAAAATCGCTCAGACCCATTTCTGTTTGGAGCCGGTAACAGGCGTCGTAGCGGGCGATGTTGGCATGGCGCGGGACTTTCCGGGCAAGTTCCACCTCGGCTTTGAGCGACTTGGCGTCGTCGTGCCGACACTCGCTTATTTTGATGGCAACCCAGTCGGTATCCACCTGATCCTCGACCTTGATCACCTTGCCGTAGGTGCCACTGCCCAGCCACATCGCATCGTCCCCGAACTGAATCGGGTACCGCTGCCGGAAGTCGGAATAGGTGGTGAAAGAGGAGTCCATGCTTATTTTTATTTAGTCAGGATACTTGGCGACCAATACGTCAGAACCACCGGAGGAGGGCAGTGAAGAATTGCCCAAACTGATACTACCCCCGGAAAATCCCACCATAAAAAGCTGACTGCCGCTGTTGTTGATGGCAATGGAATTGAAACCGTCGTACTGAGCACTACCCAGGGATTTTGCAAATCGAAAATTGCCGTTCGCATCGTACTGCGCCAGAAAGGCATCCGTGTCGCTGCCCACGGCACGAACTACGGTACTGCCGAACTGACAATTGTCGCTCAACAAGCCAGCCAGGTAAATGTTACCCGCTTTGTCGAACACCATTTTATTCCCCGCGTCGAAGCCGGGGCTTCCGGCCGTTCTGATCCACTCTATATTCAGGGTGTTGAGGTTGTATCTGGCCAGAAAAATATCGCCGCCACCGCCCTTGTAATTGACCGAATTCGTACCGTATTTATTGCCGCCCACAATTCCGGTGGCGTACAAGGCACCGTTATTGATCGCCAGACTATTCCCGTAAACGAATGTCCCAGAATTACCCTTATGAAAGGATTGCAAATTACCGAAGGAATTATATTTGGCGATAAAAATATCGGGCGTCACGTTGGACGAGTGGTCGACCGACGCCCCCGAAGCGGAGCGAAAGGTACCAGGAGATTCGTAGCTGCCCAGCATATAAACGTTGCCGTCCGGGTCCACCGCCACGCTGCTGGCGAAATCGCTCTCGAAGCCCCCGCTGGACACGGCCCAAAGGACATCGCCGCTATAATTCAATTTTGCCAAAAACATCTCGATCTTACCCTCCACGCCCAGGCCACCCAGCGTAACGGAACCGAGGACGGTGTTGGCCGCGCCGAAGGTTCCGGTCAGGTAAATGCCCGACGGATGCAGCGCGATGGACGTGGCCGCTTCGGGATTTCCGCCTCCGTAATTTCTGAACCACAGTAGGTTGCCATCCCGGTTATACTTGGCAAGAAAGGCATCGCTCTTGCCCTTTACTGTTTTGCGGGATATAATCCCCAGCCGCAAATCATCAGGACTAGCGAAGTACCCCGCGTTGGAACTCACCTCGCCTGCCACGTATACATCGCCGTTGGCGTCTATAGCAATGTCTTTCACCTCGTCCGTTTCGTTGCCCGTAATGCGCTGAATCCAAAGGCCATCTCCTTTGCTGTTGTACTTGGCAATAAAAACATCGTTGGTTCCGGCCAAACCCATGGCGGTAGCACCGAAAGTAAAAGCTGCTCCATAAGTGCCTACCACATAGACGTTGCTGGCCGCATCGACTGCCACGCTACGGCCAATGTCAGCCCCGGAACTGCCCAGTTTCCAGGCAGCGAAGCTGGCCGAAGCTGAGATACCGGGGTCGAAGTCGGTGCTGGTGGTACGGGTAATTTTCTCGCCGCACACCGACTCGATCTCCGCCGTTATCGTGTAAGAACCAGCGGCAGTAAAGGCGTAGCTGAATGTCGTGGTGTCGCTGCGCTGCTGCTGGGTCAGGGTGGTGCTGCCGTTCGCCACTTTCCAATTCACCGTTTTCACGTCGGCAGGGGCGGTCGTCACGAGCTTGTAGCGATACGTATCGTTGTTGGCGCTCGTGACCGTTATCGCCGAGGGCAATACGCAGGTTTTTACATTGGTCGAGGTAGTGATGGTACGGGTAACTTTTTCCCCGCAGACCGTTTCGACCTCCGCATTGATGGTGTAAGTTCCCGAAACAGCGTAAGTGTGGTTGAACGCCGTGGTGTCGGTGCGTTCGGTTTGCTTCAAAACCGTATTGCCCTGCTGAACTTTCCAGGTTACGCTCTTGATGTCGGCGGGAGCGGCCGTTACCAGCGCGTAAGTATAGCTGGTATTCTTGACACCCACCGTGGTCACGGCGGTTGGTAAGGCGCAGGTTTTGAGCGTTTTGGACGTGGGATCTTCCCATTCGCAACTCAAAGCAAAAAATATGAAACCCAGCAGGAAAAGAGAATTGGATAAGGAAAGAAGCCTTCGACGTAAATGTGATTCCATTGAGAAAGATTGGTAATTTGATTCCTTATTTACCCCAAAAATACTAAAATAATTATCTCAACGTACTCATCACCAAATCGTCAGAGAATTTTCCGTAAAATAGCGGCGACTGGTGGTTGGGTGTGTCCCGACGAATCCGGGGGGCAAGATAGTCGTAAAGTTCCTTAATTGTAACAGTTAGGTTGCGGTCGGTGTCCGCTTTCCCACCCAGGCCGCTGAGCAGGAAGTAAGTAAACACGCCGCCGCGCCGCATACCGCTCTCCACCGAAGGCTGAGTAGAACGGGAGGAAAGCATCAGCACCACATTGGAGGAAGCGGCTTCTCGGGAAGCGGGGGCGTTCCACACCGCGCGGGTAGTCATGCTACCCGACAGACAGGCATCGGCGATGCACAGCTTGGTGGAAGCCGCCGAAGGCTTGAAGCCCGCCTTCACCTCCGCGTGCGTGAGAACGGTGGCGGGGTTTGTGGCGCTGACATCGTAAGGCAGGAAGCCGCCTTTCAGCCCGTGACCGGAAAAATAAAAGATCACCCGATCCTTCGGCGCAGCTTTTCCAAAAAGGCGCATGGCCCGCACGATAGCGGCTTTGGTAGCATTTCGGTTAGTAAGCAACACGATGTTTTGGGCGGGAACCGCTCCTCCGGCCGCGCTTCGCAGGAATTCACCGAACCGCCGCGCGTCCTGGTCGGCATAGCGGAGGTCGCCGTTGCGGTAGTCGCTGATTTTGTAATCGGCAATGCCGACAATAACGGCGTAGGTCGTTTTTGCTTCGGCCCGTCGGCAGGCGAAGGAAACGACCCACACACATATGAGTACCCAGAAAATCAGCCCCCTGGCAGCGTATCTCATCCCATATTTCGTAGTTGAGCAAGCAGTTTTTCCTGTAAATTTCCCGAGAAAACCTCGAGCGGTTTCATCACTTCATTTTCAGCTACTGACTGAATAGTAACCAAACAACCCGAATAATTATCGCGGGTTTGGTCCTGGCAGCGAAAAAGAATTTGCGCTATCACTTCTTCCGGGGTAATATTTTGGGCAAAAACTGCTTCCAAAGTGCGGTTGTCGATTTGCTCCAACACACCGTCGGTACACAGAAAAAAGCAATCGTCCGCCCGGATATCGGTCAGGTGGGTGATGTCCGGCTTATCCATTTTGGGCGGGAACTGCCCCGACTCCGCTCCCACCGAACGACTAAGCGTGTTGCGGCGCGGGTGCGTCAGGGCCTGTTCCTCGGTGATGATGCCGTCGGCCACTAAGTCGCGGACATATTTGTGATCCTGGGTTTGGAACAAGACCTTTCCTGCCCGCAACTGATACACCCGGCTGTCGCCCACGTGGGCGACAGTCGCGCCCAGTTGGTGAATATAAAGCAGGGCCCCCCTAGTTCCCAGCGTGTTCACCAACGGATTTTGACGCAGGTACTCAGCCAGAGAAAGAAACGCCTAACCCAAAC
>JBBSKK010000370.1:0-4389 GCA_038256395.1 Cytophagales bacterium
ACATTTTTCCATCGGCTGCCGAGCGCCTGGGTGCCGACACTCGTAGTCCAGCGGTTATCGAGGACAAAGGCGGCATGGGCGTTATAATTTTCCTGGAAAGACAGATATTCCAACGGTGCGAAATAATCAGCCGAGTCGCTCGGTGTCTGAGCCAGAGCGGTTTGAAAAAGCAAAGACAGCGACAAAGTGGCAAGAAGCAGGGTTTTCATGGCGCAATAATTTTGAATGGGAAATGGTTTCAAAAATACATTTTTCCCGCAATCAAACTACCCTACTCCGCCAGAATCTCCGTCAAAAACGCCCGAAATGGCTCCGCAAATTCCTTGCGCTTCAAGGCGAATGTAACGGTCGTTTTCAAAAAATCGAGCTTGTTTCCGATGTCGTGGCGCTGGCCCTCAATGCGGTGGGCGTAGATATTCTCGCGGCGTAACAGCAGCAGCAGCGAATCGGTCAATTGAATTTCGCCGCCCTTGCCCTTGGGCGTTTGGGCAATGGTTTGGAAAATATCGGGCGTCAGGATGTAGCGTCCCGCGATGGCAAGGTTAGAGGGCGCTTTCCCCACGGCGGGTTTCTCGATCAGCGTTTTCAGTTCCAGAATCGTGTCGCTCAGGGCATCGCCGCCTACGATGCCGTAGCGGTTCACTTTGTCGGCGGGTACTTCCTCCACCGCGATCACCGAGCCGCCGTACTGCTCGAAAGTATCCATCAACTGCTGGGTTACGGGAATTACCGAGTCCATGATCGTATCGCCCAGCAGCACGGCGAACGGCTCGTCGCCCACGTGGTGGCGGGCGTAGTAAATGGCGTCGCCCAGACCATTGGCTTCCTTCTGGCGCACGAAGTGAATGTTGGCCATGTCGGCCAGGCGGCGCATTTCGGTGTGCCAGGCCTGGTCTTCCTTCTCTTCCAGGCGGGCTTCCAGCTCAAAGTTGCGGTCGAAATGGTCCTCGATGGCGCGTTTGCCTTTGCCCGAAATAATGAGAATATCCTCGATGCCCGAGTCCACCGCTTCCTGCACGACGTACTGAATGGTAGGAATGTCGATGATGGGCAGCATTTCCTTGGGCATGGACTTGGTGGCGGGCAGGAAACGGGTGCCCAGCCCGGCGGCGGGTATGACGGCTTTACGAATCATTGGTTGATGGCTATGGGCTTTTGGCGGTCGGCAATCGGCTTTCGGCCTTTTTTATGAAAAAATGAATTGTTTTTAACTTTCAAAAAAATTCTGGCGATGGGAAAATGCTTGCGAGGACAAAAATAGCCGACTGCGACGCCGAACCGTGTCGAGGGCCGAAAGCCGACCGCCGATTGCCGACGGCCCCTACACCACAAACGGCTTCACGACCCGGGCGTTATGCTTTTTCAGTTCCACAAACAGGCGGTTGAGCATATCGTCGTCGCGATAGGTGCCGATGATCGTGCCGCCCGACCCGGCGAACTTGGCTGAGGCACCGCAGTTGCGGGCGGCGTTTACGAGTTGCTTGTTGGAGTCCGTCACGTTATAAATCTGGCAGCGGAGGTCAAAATTCTGATTGACCAGTTCGTGAAGGTCATCGGGACGGTTGTCCAGCAGGGCAGTGCGGCCGTCGGCGGCGCGTTGGGCGATTTGACTCAGCACGTCCGTCACTTCGGCCTCGCCGCGGTCGAAGCGGGCGCGGACGTCGCTATGGACTTTGCCCGACACTTTGCTCAGTTGGGTGTTGTAGGCGACGTAGAGTTTAGGCAAAAGACTGGGATTCAGCCGCTCGTAATGACCGTAGCCCTGTTCTTCGATGAGTTTTTTGTCAAAATCCATATACACGCAGCCCTCGTAGCACTGAATGACGCGATCCTGTAAGCCCGCCGCGATTCCCAACTCCTCAGTCTCGGAGTTCAGCACGAGCTGTGGCAGGTGTTCCAGCGGGATTTCCACTTTATAAAATTGCAGCAACGCCCGAAATAGGGCCACGATAATGGCGCTGGAACCCGACATACCCACCTGCCGGGGAATCGACGAGCGGTAGCGCACGGTGAAGTTGCGGTTGGGCAGCCGTATGTCGTGTTGCTCGCAATACTCGGCAAATTTCTTAATACCCGCCTTGATGAGCGGAATGCCACCGTTGTAGCCCAGCATACTCACCGAGTCGCGCAGGTGGTAGATACTCTTGAAGGTACTGCTGTCCTGCGGCTGCGGCTCGATGTGCAGTTCGGGCGATTCGTAAAGGGAGATGGAGGTACCGAAGTTACGCACCGACACCGAAATTGTCTTGCCGAAAAAACCGTCCGAAGGATTGCCCAACAGCCCGGCCCGGGCGTAGGAACGCGTTTCAATAATCAAGGAAAAATCGTTTTTTTGGCAATATTACTAATAAATAATTACACTGGCTTACAATAGACGCCGCTGGGAACTACACAAAAATATGGGTGAGCGATTGAATGCTGTCCATTCATCTCTCACCCATTTTGGGGCGCAAAATCCAGGATCAGTTAGGCTTGCTTCGCCACCTGAATATTGAATTCAAGCTTTACTTCGTCGCTCACTACGATGCCGCCCGCTTCGGTCACCCCGTTCCATACCAAGCCAAACTCCTTGCGATTGATCTTACCTTTAACCTCGAAACCCGCCTTGTAGTTGCCGTAGAAGTCGGTCATGTAGCCACCGTATTCTGCTTTTAACTCGACGGGGCTGGTCTTATCTTTAATCGTCAAATCACCCAGAATCACGTAGTTGTCGTCGCCTTTACTCTGTACGCTGGTCGATTTGAAAGCCATCGTCGGGTACTGGGCTGAGTCAAAAAACTCCCTGCTCTGCAGGTGGCCGTCGCGCTGCTCGTTGTTGGTGTCCACGCTGGCGGTATTGGCCGAGAACGTGATTTCTGCCGTGCTGAAATCATCGCCTTCCGTTTCTACGGTACCTTCGAATTCCCGGAAATGTCCCGTAACAGTCGAGATAACCAGGTGCTTTACTTTGAACTGGATTTCCGAATGGGTGGGGTCGATGTTCCAGATAGTTTTGGTTGCTGTTTCCATGATTTTTTCAAATAGTAGTTTTGATGTAATTACAATTGATGTACATACATCTATTTTTCAAAAGAAGTTTCCCGGAGAAAAAAAGCCCAATGCAAGGATGCACCGGGCTCGGATGTGTGTAAAGTAATTTGGGTCACATGCCCTCTTCGCGATTGGGCACCTTGTTGGGTATTCCGTCGGGATTTTCGGCGGGTGGCGTGTTTTTGGGCGTATTTTTGGGAAACGATGGATAAACGGGCGGCTCCAAAAGTTCCTTTCCGGTGCCGGGTATAGCGGGTTCTCCTCTTTTGCGTGCCATGGTATGGATTGGGTTAGGTTGGGAAATATATTAATTCATGTAGCTGCAAAAAGACTGTACCGCTTCGATGCAGCGACAGATAAAGTCGCATTTGGGGAATATTTTCTATGAAAAACGGGATATTTTACAAAAAAGCCGCCCACCTAACGGCAAGCGGCTTACTACAAACAACGTTGAACTATGAACGATTCTAGTTCTTCGGCATCGCGAAAATGCTCTCGTCCACCATAGGATTCACCTGCACGCTGTTGACCATCATGGTCATCATGCCGGGCATGGCGGGCGACTCGATCTCGGTCGTGAAAGGAAACGTTACGCCGTCCACCTGCTTGAAATTGGAGAAATTGGTCTTCACTTCCACGGCCTGCCCCTGCACCTCGGTGTTGATTACCGACCGGAGGATGTAATAGGTATCTTTGGAAATGTAGTGCGTGGCCGTGGCGCCGTTGGCCATTTCGACCTTCACCAGGTACACGGGCGCGCCCTCGATCTTTTCTTCGCCCATCAATTCAGCCTTGTGGCCCTTGGCTTTGTAGTTGTACAGCCCGGTCAGGTCCAACTGTCCGGCGGACATCTTCACCTGGTCGTCAGGCAGCGCTGTGGCACCGGTTTGGCCCGTCATCGGGTTAATCATCCAGCCCTTAGCGCCATCGATCGCCTGCACGATGGCCGAACCCTGCACCGTCGTCTCGCTGCGCATGCCGCGTCCCTGTACGATGGTGGTCGTCGAAGGCAGATCCATGCCCATAATTTGGGCCGTGGATTCCATCTTCACGCCCTTTATGCCCGTGTATTTATCGCCGCCCATCGCGGCGATGTGCTTGTCGATGACCTCTTCTACCGTCTGAGCCTGAGCCGTATGCAGGATCAGCACGAAAGCGAATAAGCCCAGAACTTTGGTAAGTAATTGATTACGCATGATTTGGTTTGTTTTTTGAAAAAAAAGAATGGCAAAATAAACGGTTGAAAACGTAAAGGAGACAAATATAGTACAAGTGGTCAGACTTAGTTACCTCCGGCCTTAATACTTGATGTGAAAATAGCGAGGGTGTTTGGCGGATAGTTATCTTTGCCCGATGAGC
>JBBSKK010000371.1:0-4388 GCA_038256395.1 Cytophagales bacterium
AGGGTGATGATGCCGCTGTTCTTCGTGGCGCTTTTCGTCAGTATTTTCTCCTTCTTTTACAATGACCGCGTCGTTCCCTGGGCCAACCTCAAAGGGTACAGCTTACTTTATGATATCAAGACTACTAAGGCAACGCTCAATATCAAGGAGGGCATATTCTACAACGATTTGCCGGGCTACAGTATTAAGGTCAACAAGAAGGTACCCAACTCCAACACCATGCTGGGGATGATTATTTACAAGCATGATAATCGTTCCTACGAAAAGGGCAACACGCAGGTCATTTTGGCCGATTCGGGCCGGATGTACCCTTTCAATAACAACGGCTATCTGAAAATCGAACTTTTCAGCGGCAACAACTACCAGGAGATGGACAATGCCAACCAGGATCGCTCGATGGCGTATTTGAGTACTTCAAATGGTAACGCCAACAAGAACACGAGTTTCATGGAAAGTCGCTTCGACCGCTACGAGATGACGGTGAGCATGGAATCCTTCGGCATGAAGCGGACGGACGAGGATATGTTCAAGTACCACCAGTTCATGAAAAACATCGACGACCTCAACCAGACGACCGACTCGCTGCGGCGCGACTACAAGAGGGCGCAGGAAAACCTGGTACCAAACAGCAAACAATATTTTTCCTATAAATTCCAGACTGAAAACAACTACGGCACCAAGCCGAAAAACGGCAAGTGGGTGGACTCGCTGCTCAACGTGGCCAGGTCCGACAGCGTGAAAAGCGTCATCCTGGCCAGCGCCAAGAGCGCCGCCACCAGCGTCCAGAGCTTTGCCTCCTCCAACGCCGAGTACCTGGCCAGTAAAAAGAAATCGGGCAATGAGTACGAATTGGAAAAACTTCACAAATACACCCAGGCTTTTTCCTGCTTCGTCATGTTCCTGATCGGTGCGGCCGTGGGACCCATTATCAAGAAAGGCGGCTTCGGCGTGCCGGTGCTGGTATCCATCGTCTTCTTCATCCTATTATACGTCCTCACCATTCAGGGCGACAAGTTTGTGAAGGAAGGACTGCTGGACGTGACTATCGGTGCGTGGCTGGCCAACGCCGTGCTGCTCCTTGCGGGCTTCTATTTCGTAGAAAAAGCCCGCAACGACTCCCGCCTCTTCGAGAAGGACGTTTATCAGATGTACTGGAAAAAATTCCGCGAGAAATACCTGAAACCCCGCAATGCCCAGCCCGAACTCGCCCAGGCCTAGGTAAATGGAGTCAAGGCAAATTTTACGATAAGTCATCAAATTGCTGTACTAAATGGTGATGTTATGGTACTTGAAATCAGCCGATTGAAAATAATTCATAATTCATAATTCATCACTCATCATTTTTCGCTACTTTTGCGGCTGTTTTTACAATTATTTTTACATTTTAATCTGTCGTTACAATCATGTATTTAACCACGGACAAGAAGAAAGAAATCTTCGAAACCCAGGGATTCAACAAATCGGCCACCGACACCGGGTCGCCCGAATCGCAAGTCTCGCTCTTCACCTATCGCATCAACCACCTGACGGGGCACCTCAAAACGCACAAGAAGGATCACGATACGCGCCTGAGCTTACTCAAACTGGTCGGCAAGCGCCGCAGCCTTTTGGACTACCTTTACCGGGAGGACATCACTCGCTACCGCGCTATTATCGCCGAGCTAGGCTTGAGAAAGTAACGGGAAGAAACAAGGAATCGGGGAATCTGGCCAAAGGCGGATTCCCCGATTTGTGTTATTATTTCCCGGCACCCTGTCCCATTTTGCACCGTTCGATAACTTATCGAACATTTTTCTACCAAAAGCAGATATAATAGGACTGGCAACGTCTTTGCTGGTCAATATTTGTTATAGCGGTCATTATTCAAGCGGTCATTCAACAATTTATCCAAACTAAATTTTATGCAATTTAACGTCGTATCCAAGACGATCACCCTGCCCGACAATCGTACCATCACCATAGAAACCGGAAAATTGGCGCGGCAGGCCGACGGAGCGGTGGTCGTCCGCATGGGCGACACCATGCTGCTGGCCACCGTAGTAGCCAAAACCGACATCAAACCCGGCGTTGATTTCCTTCCCCTTTCCGTCGATTATCAAGAAAAATTTGCTTCCGCCGGTAGAATTCCCGGTAGCTTCATGCGCCGCGAGGGTCGCCTGTCGGATCACGAAGTACTCATCTGCCGCATCGTGGACCGCGCCCTGCGCCCCCTCTTTCCCAGCGACTACCACGCCGATACCCAAGTGAACATCATGCTCGCTTCCGCCGATCCGGAAGTGCTACCCGATGCGCTGGCTTGCCTGGCGGCTTCGGCGGCTCTGATTGTCTCCGATATTCCCTACCAGGGACCCGCATCGGAAGTGCGAGTCGCTAAGATCGACGGTCAATACATCGTCAATCCTAAGACCTCCGACCTGGCTCGTGCCACTTTGGAACTAATTGTAGGTGCCACCGAAAAGGACATCACGATGGTGGAAGGTGAACTGGAGGAGGCGCAAGAAGAAGAAATCATCGAAGCCCTGAAAGTTGCCCACGAGGTCATCAAGGCCCAATGCCGGGTAATGAAAGAATTGGAAGCCGCCGTGGGGAACACCACCAAGCGCGAGTACCAGGGCGATCCTGAAGATGCCGAGCTGAAAGCGCGGGTTCGGGCTTTTTGCTACGATAAACTGTTTGCTTCCATCGCCGATACCTCCAACGATAAGCAGGTTCGCAAAGATAGAGCCAAGGTAATTCGCGAGGAGTTCATGGCGACCATCGGCGATGACGAGGAAGTGGACGAGTCGCTGGTGAAGCGCTATTTCCATGATTTGGAATCTGAAGCTACTCGACGACTGGTACTGGACGAGCGCGTCCGCATCGACGGACGCAAACTCGACGAGATTCGTCCTATTGCCTGTGAGGTGGACTTCCTGCCCGGTGCGCACGGCTCGGCCCTGTTCACGCGCGGCGAAACGCAATCGCTGACTACGGTAACCCTCGGCACCAAGCAGGACGAGCAAATCGTGGACACGGCCATGTACTACGGCTACAGCAAATTCATGCTGCACTACAACTTCCCCGGCTTTTCGACGGGTGAGGTAAAACCTAACCGGGGACCCGGACGCCGCGAAGTCGGCCACGGCAACCTGGCGCTGCGGGCTTTGAAAAAAGTGTTACCGCAGGGTGAGGATAATCCCTACACGATTCGCATCGTGTCGGACATTCTGGAATCGAACGGCTCGTCTTCAATGGCGACGGTTTGTGCCGGTTCGCTGGCGCTGATGGATTCCGGTTTGCAAATCAAAGCGCCCGTCTCGGGAATCGCGATGGGTCTGATTACCGACCCCGAAACCGGAAAATATGCGGTTCTCTCCGACATTCTGGGAGACGAGGATCACCTCGGCGACATGGATTTTAAGGTAACGGGTACCGCGAAGGGAATCACCGCCTGTCAGATGGACATCAAGGTAGATGGTCTTCCCTACGAGGTTCTTACCGAGGCCCTTATGCAAGCCAAGCAGGGACGTTTGCACATTTTGAACGAAATGAGCAAGGCCCTGTCTGCGTCACGCGAAGACCTGAAACCGCACACGCCACGCGCGACGGTCATCAAGATCGAGCGCGAAATGATCGGGGCCGTGATTGGACCAGGCGGTAAAGTGGTGCAGGACATCCAAAAGGAGTCCGGTGCGACGGTCAACATCGAAGAGAAGGATGGCGCGGGCTTCGTCAGCGTGTTCTCGGCCAACCAGGAAGCGATGGACAAAGCCCTCGCTCGCATCCGGGCCATCGTCATGGTTCCCGAAGTTGGGGAGACATACACGGGTAAGGTCAAGACGATTATGCCGTTCGGTGCCTTCGTGGAATTCGTTCCCGGCAAAGATGGTTTATTGCACATTTCCGAGATTAAGTGGGAGCGGTTGGAAAACATGGACGGCGTCCTCGAAGTAGGGGAGGAAGTGCAGGTTAAGCTCGTGGAGGTGGATAAGAAGACCGGGAAGTACCGTTTGTCGCGGAAAGCCCTGCTGCCGAAACCCTAAATTAAAAATTTTAATATATTATTTTTCCAATCTGAAATGATTTGGGGAAGTAATGCGTTATAGACTCTAAGACACTAAAAAAATATAGATGAGACAGCTAAAAATCAGCAAACAGATTACCAACCGGGAAAGCCAGTCCCTTGACAAATATTTACAGGAGATTGGTAAGGTGGATTTGTTAACCCCTGACGAAGAAGTAACGTTGGCTCAAAAAATCCGTGACGGTGACCAGTTGGCACTCGAACGGTTGACAAAAGCAAACCTGAGGTTTGTGGTGTCGGTAGCCAAACAATACCAGAATCAGGGACTATCGCTGGGAGATTTGATTAATGAGGGGAATTTGGGATTGATAAAAGCTGCTCAACG
>JBBSKK010000372.1:0-4381 GCA_038256395.1 Cytophagales bacterium
GCCCGCCGTGGTCACGCGCATGGCCGTCCACCACAGCGCCATGCCGTAGCTGTCGAAGCCGGGGGTGGGCTTTTCAATGGCGTACATGCCCGCTGCTCCCGTGAAGGTGACGACCAGCGACAGCAGCACCACGTAGCCGAATGCCCGCCGCTTCATGGTGGCCCCCAGGCTCTTCATGCTGCGGTTGAGCGACGACACGATCCTGACCAGCCGCAGCCCGCGCAGACTCCGCAGCACCCGTAAAAACCGGAAAATGCGGAACACTCTCAGGGCAGGAATAATGAGGGAAATAGCTGTGAGCCAGTTTTTCCTGACGTAGTCCAGCTTGGCGGGTGCAAGGATGAACTTGACCACGAAGTCGATGATGAACAGAATCCAGATGCCGATGCTGATGTAGTCCAGCGTTCTGGACAAACCATAGATTAAGTCCACAATCAGCAGCACCAGCCACACGAAGCCCAGGAAAATCATCGGCCCGTCGAGCAGTCGGTCGATGGAGTAAAGCAGTCGGTTGCGTTCGCGTTGGAGTTGTTTTTTCATTCGTACATTTTTTCAAAACCCAATCGAAGGTATTGAAAAACAAAAGAATCGCACAACCCGCCCCTGGCGGTACTAGCTTTTCAAAGTAATGGGCCGTTTTTCAATACTCGTAGGAAAGCTGTTTCCTGACGCCATCCACCGTGACTTCAAGAGCAACCTGTGATACTCCGACGGTGGGTTGCCCAACAAATCGCGCATTGACCCGGGGCTGGTCGCCGAGAAAAGGAGCTACGACGGTCAGGTACCGGACGCCCTTCTCATTGGCTCGCTTGAGCAGACGATACCCAAAAGCGGGCCGGGGTTCTTTTTTGGTATAAACAAACGATACTTGTCCCTCCTCTTCCTGCAAAGCCAAGCCCGGCTGTGGCATGGTCTGAACCAGCACGTTCCAGCCTTCGTCGAAACCGCTGCGCACGGCGTATTTCTTTTGATCAAAAACCGCTGGCCCCGGTGCCAACTGGAAATGCAGGTCGATATCGCCCGCCCCGGCACCGATGGCTTCATCCACGATGACGAAGCACTTTTTATCCACAAACAACACCGCCCGGCGGTGTAGTAAATCCGGGTAGCTTTGGTTTTCGACTACCAGAACGTCCAGGTCCTTGCCAGGTTGCCAAAGCCGAAGCTTCGGGGCGTAGGCGGAGTTTTTGCCATCGAGCGTGAGGGTTTGGTGGACTTTGGTCTGCCGAAACCAGGCGCGGCCTTCCGGGTTGCCACTGTAAATATAGCTTCCCGCGTCGGGCATCAGGTGGCGACCGCCTGCGTATAGTTCGAAAGTACCATTGTCGGGCTGACTATGCCCGCCGCCGTCGGGGCCGCATTTCAGAACCATAGTTATGGCGTCCTTATCCCAACTACTTCGCATGGAATACAGCCCACTTTCCTTGAATGCAAAAGCCGTGGCATCCGGTTCCGTGCCTTCCGCGCCTTCGGTGGCGACGTACAGGAAATCGGGTCGATTGAATAAGGCGGCCCATTCTTTCAGCTCATCGTAGTACTGGCCGGGTTTGGCCGACCACGAGTCGCCGAATTGCGGGGTGGAACCGTCGGGGAAGGCCAGCTTCATGGGTACTTCACACATCTTTTCGATGACACGGGTGTACGAATCCGAAAACATATCGCCTTTGCCGTTCATCTGCGCCATTTCGTAGGTACGCATAAACCAGGCGATGCTGCCCATGTGGTAGCCGAAAGCAAGTTCCCGCTGATGGCCGTCGGGATAGACTTGCCGGGTAATTTCCTGGTTCAATCGCGAGACCGCTTCGGTGTTCCACTGCCCGGCCTCCTTAAATTCCGGGAAAGTCATCGCGATGAAGGCCATGCCCTCGGCTTCCATCAAGGCCCAGTTGCTGCCCCTTGCGTACTTGGTCATCAGGTAGCTGGCGTGGTCGTGGCAGCTATTGAGGTAGGCCACTAGTACTTCGGGCGTGAAGGCGGGCGAATCGATAAAATATCGGAAAAGACCTGTCCAGCGGTAGCCCCGGATGCCCGCTTCGATGGAACGCCAGGCGTAGGCGTGCCGCTCGTCACGCGGATTTTTTTTGGTCCAGTCCACGATTTGGTCGGCCCAGGCGCGGGCGTATTTTTCGTCGCCCGTTAGGCGGTACGTTTTGCCCATCGACTCCCAGAAACTCATGCGGTTCAACTGCCACACCCATTCTTTGTCGGGGTATGGATTGGTACTCCAATCAATGTCGTCGCCGCAAAAATGCGATGGATAAGCGGGCTGCCCCACGAATACGTGTGCGAGGGCATCGTCGGCGATTTTTAAGTCTTTTTCTGAGGCCACTGCTTTATCCTGCACATCCGCCGCGCGTTCGACCGGATGATTGACGTGACTACGATTTCGGTAGTAAGCCAGTAGTTCGGTGGCGGCAATGGTTGGGTTGCTAGCCGACGCCTTAACTTTTTCCAGACCGGGAGCATCGAGGTTCAGGCGTGAAAGGAGCAGGATAGTTTCGGCTTCAAAATCGGTACTCTGCGAGGGTACTTTGGCAAGAAGTTGGGGGGCAAAGCTGAGGAAAAACAGCAGGCCAAACAGAGAAATAGTGCGCTTGCGGCGGCGCGGAACAAGATGTAATGGGAGTATAGCTTTCATAGGTTGTAAACCAAAGAAAGTATTTCGCATTTTCTCCCCTTTCAATACTATTTACTAATCCGAAATCGCTCTATTTCCCCACCAGATAATACCTATCGAGGTAACGAACATCAGCAAGCTATAAATCGCCGCCGGGATGGACATGGCGGCGTTGTTGAGCAGGGTCGTTGCGATGGCGATCCCCAAAGTACCGTTCTGAATGCCCGACTCGATGGCGATCGTCAGGCTTTGTTTGAGGTTGTGGTTGGTTAGGCGGGAAGTGCCGAAACCGACGGCCATCGTGATGAGGTTGAGGAGCAAAGCGGCGGGGCCGATCAGCTTGAAAAAGCCGACCATATTTTCTTTTTCCTTGAACAAAGCTCCCGCGATGATGATGAAAAGGAAAACCGCCGAAAGGATTTTTACCGGACGGTCGAGTTTTTGGGCCAGGTTCGGCCAACGTTTCCGAATCAGCATCCCGATCGCCACCGGAATGAGCGTAATGACAAGTACCGAAATGATGGTTTTGAAAACGGGCAAGGCCTGCTGCTCACCTCCCGGAATAAATTCGACAATGGCATAGTTGACCAAAAACGGAATCGTGAACACGGTAATCAGACTGGAAACAACCGTTAGGGAAATGGACAGGGCGGTATCGCCTTTGGCAAGGTGTGAAATCAAATTGGAAGTAGGGCCACCCGGACAAGCCGCCAGAATTACCAGACCCACCGCCAGTTCGGCCTCGATTCCCAGCAAAGCGATCACTGCAAAAGCCGCCAACGGCAACAGAATGATTTGGTTGATTATCCCAACCGAGATTGCTTTGGGATAAAATAAAATTCGCTTAAAATCATCGACTACCAGCGACAGGCCCATCCCGAGCATGATGATCGCCAGGGCGAGCGGCAAGAAGACTTCGGTCAGGACGTTGGATTGCATATTTGAGGGTTTGGTTGGCCTTAGAAGCGACTTCTCCTTTCCAAACTACTTCACCCGCTCCGCCTTCGCCGGAATTTTGTTGGTCAACTTATTGATACCGTCCTTTCCTTTTTCCAGTAAAAAAGAATCGTACAACTCGCCCGTGGCGGTGAAAGCCTGATAAAGTAATTCCTTGCCTTCCAGTGAAATGAGTTGGAAAAGCTGCGTGTTGCTGGCGCGGCGATCCATCCACGGATCATCGGAGACATCATACATTTTGGGGCCGGATACCGAAACTACATAGACCGTGGCAGAGGCAGTTTTCCGACTACTGGCGGCTAGCGGCGCGTTGGCCACGCTGCCGCGGCCGTAAGCGTGATCGTGGCCTTGCAACACCAAGTCCACGCGGTGCTTGTCGATGATGGGTTTGAATTGGGCGCGGAGTTTGGGATTGTCGCGATTGGGTTTGGTGGAGTAAAACGGATAGTGCAGCGTCACGACTGTCCATGGGCGTGGGTCGTTGGTCAGAATCGAATCCAGCCAGGCGGCTTGGGCCGAGGCAAAGTGTTTGGACTCGTCGATCTGCTCGGCATCCAGCGAAACTACCTTCAACTGCTTGTAATTGACTTGATAGCAGGTTTCTTCCAAACCTTTCGGGCCATTGGCGGGAAGGTTGAACTGCTTTTTCCACTGCGGCGAAAGATTCACGCCCTTGGCGTATTCGTGATTGCCGGGCGTCATCATGCTGGGGACGGTTGCGTGGATAAACGACCCGGCGTAGAACCACTCGCCCCACTCGATGTCTTCGCTGGAACGGTTGATGAGGTCGCCCGCGTGGAGCATGAA
>JBBSKK010000373.1:0-4369 GCA_038256395.1 Cytophagales bacterium
ACACCCTGACGGGCTACAAGGCGCAGGTCACCACCACCAGCGATAAAGTCAGCACCGCCAACTACAACAACGACCGCGCCAAGAACACCAGCCACGCCGTGACCAGCACTGGCAAAAGCAACCGCCGGAAAAACAACAATAACAACAGCAACAACAACAATAATCGTAATAATCGGAATCGTAGGAAATGAGTGGAGAGTTGAGAAGGGAGAGTGGAGAGTGATTTTTTTCTAGACAATTTATCTTCTTCGGGCTGCCATTCTCAACTCTCAACTCTCAACTCTCCACTAAATAATGTCTTCATTCAAAATAACCGGAGGTCTCCATCTGAAAGGCGAACTCCAGCCGCAGGGTGCCAAAAACGAAGCGTTGCAGATTCTGTGCGCCGTACTGCTGACCGCCGAACCCGTCACAATTCACAATATTCCGTCCATCCGCGATGTCAATCAGTTGATTGATCTGTTGGGAGATTTGGGCGTTCGCCGGACGATGATCAGCGATTCGTCGATCCGCTTCGAGGCAGCCGATGTGAATACCGACTACATGGAATCGGAGTCCTTTAAGCAGAAAGCCGCTGCCCTGCGCGGGTCGGTGATGCTGCTCGGACCGATGCTGGCGCGATTCCGCAAGGGCCGCATTCCGCGTCCCGGTGGTGATAAGATCGGTCGCCGCCGACTGGACACGCACTTTTTGGGTTTTGAGAAATTAGGCGCGGAATTCAGCTACACCCAGGACGACGGCGGCTTCTACCGGGTGGATGCCAAAAATTTGAAAGGGGCCTACATGCTGCTGGATGAGGCCTCCGTGACGGGAACCGCCAACCTGCTGATGGCCGCCGTAATGGCCGAAGGTACCACCACGATCTACAACGCCGCCTGCGAACCTTACTTGCAGCAACTCTGCAAGATGCTCAACCGCATGGGGGCCAAAATCTCGGGAGTCGGCTCCAACCTACTCACCATCGAGGGGGTGGAGGAACTGCATGGCACCGAGCACACCATGCTGCCCGACATGATCGAAATCGGCAGTTTCATCGGCCTGGCCGCCATGACGCAGTCCGAAATCACGATCAAAAATTGCCAGGTACCCATGCTGGGCGTAATTCCCGACGTATTCAAGCGACTGGGCATCGACCTCGAGATCCGGGGCGACGATATTTACGTTCCCGCACAGGAACACTACCGCATCGACAGCTACCTCGACGGCTCCACGCTCACCGTGGCCGACGCTCCCTGGCCCGGCTTTACGCCCGATCTGCTCAGTATCGTGCTGGTAACGGCCATTCAGGCGCAGGGAACGGTGCTTATCCACCAAAAAATGTTCGAGAGCCGCCTGTTTTTTGTGGACAAACTCATCGAAATGGGTGCCCAAATCATCCTCTGCGACCCGCACCGCGCCACTGTTATCGGCCTCAACCGCGAAACCCCACTGCGCGGCATCCGCATGACCTCACCCGACATCCGGGCCGGGGTGGCGCTGCTCATCGCCGCCCTGTCGGGCCGCGGCGTCAGCATCATCGACAATATCGAGCAAATCGACCGCGGCTACCAGCAAATCGACACGCGGCTGAACGCGATTGGGGCGGAGATTATTCGGTTGTAAACCCTATCGCCCTGCGCCGATGAATTTGAAACATTACGAACCAGAAGTTGACATACATTCAGAAGTCTTCGAATCTACGAGCCAACGCCCCAAGGAAGAACCACCCTAAATGCAATTCCTCCAACCCGCCCTCCTTTGGGGCGTACTCACCATCACCATTCCCATCGCCCTTCACTTCTGGCACCAGAAAAAGGGAAAAGTCATCGCCTGGGCCGCTACGCGGTTTTTGTTCGAGAAAAACCAGCAGTCGCGGCGCGGGATGAGGCTGGATCAACGGGTGCTGCTGGCGCTGCGTTGCCTGGTTTTGCTGACGCTGGCGTTTCTTCTGAGCGAGCCTGTGTTCAATAACAAAAATACGGCGACGGCTTTACAAAAAAACCACCTCGTGCAGCCCGATGATTTTGTGGTGGAAAACTACCGCTTCGAGCTGGAAGCCGCCCGCCGTGCCGGTGAAGCGATCTACTGGCTCACGCCCACGACGCCGACCGCCGACGAACTTACGTCGCCCTCCACCGACCGCCGTGCCTGGAATTCCGTGCTTTTGCAAAAATCCATCAACCAACTTGCGCAGGAAGAGGGGGAACTGCACCTTTACCTCAAGAACGAACGGCCACTGAATCCTTTGCCGTTTATCCAGACGCCCGCCGAATTTCGTCTGCATACGGTGGTGGACACGCTCGGAAAAAGTACCCGCAGCTACCGACTGCTGGCGGATAATCAAAAGCTTTTCGTAAACGCCAACGACCGTCTTGCGACCGCTACCGCCGACCCTGCCGTAACTTTCGCCGCGCAACCCGTGGCCGGAGGAACGCTCAAAGCGACCATTGACCTGAAAAACCCGCTCGAACGCAAAACCGCCGGGGCTGCGCTGCGGGCTTTTGGCGAAGTCTATGGTTTGGAAATCGAGGTAGCAGACAAAGAAAATGCGGCTCGTCCGTCGGATGTGGTCATCACGGACCGCTCGCCCACCGCACCGCAACCCGCGACGCTGTACTTAGTGACGAATCTGACGGGCTTATCGACTTGGCCAAACGTCCTGTATTTTCCCGAAAAGCTAACGCCACAAACTTCGCCGCTGGTCGCCAGCGGTCAACTCCCCGAGTGGCTGGGGCAGCGGCTGCTGGATCATTGGAAAATTGCGGGCGATCCTACGCCCATGAGCGCGGCGGAATGGCAGATATTGTTCCAGCCCAGTACCCGGCTGGCGGGAAATTCTTCGGTGGCTACGCAGCAAATCATTTTTATCTTTCTGCTCGTTCTCGTTATTTTGGAGCGCAGCCTCGCGCTCACCCGCCACGCATGAACGAACTCACCCGCCTGATCGCCTCTGTCCGAAACCAGTTGTACGCCAACGCCCTGCTGCGTTGCGCGTTGCTGGGCGCGTCGGCTTTGGTGGGCGCGTCGGCGTTGACGCCTTCGCTGGCTATTCAATTGGGTACCTTGGCAGCAGCGGTTTTATTGGGTATTTTCATTACAAAAATTTACGAACCCAAAAAGCCGGAAGTTTTTGCTCTGATTCACCAAAAAGTGCAAGGTACAGAATACAGCCTGGCGTTGCTGGACAAGGAGAATCTGAACCTGGCGGAACAGTTGCAGTTGGAAAGATTGTACGGCCAAATCGAAGGCCAAGTCCCGCCGCGCGTGTGGTTGGCGCAGCTTTGGCCGTATGGTTTGCTGCTGCTGGCGGCTTTTCTTTTTCGGCTGGCGGTGCCTTATTTTGGGCAAAAAAATGAGGTTGAGTACGTACAGCAAAGGGTTTTTAACCAAAAACCAGGAAAGAAACAATTGCCGCTGCCCAGTCTGCAAACGGCCAAAGTATTCATTCAGCCCCCGGCCTATTCGGGTCTGCGAAATACTGAGTCGGCGGATTTGAACGTCGCGGCGCTGAGCGGTTCGCGGCTGGTGTGGCGGGTCAAGCTGGCGAACGCCGTGGGCATTTCGCTGCGGCTTTCGGATGGCAAAAGTCAGGGTAATGTTTTTCAAAAAAAAGATGGTGCCTACCAGTACCGCGACCGCCTATTGCATTCCGGCATTTACAACCTGAAAGCCTACCGGGCCGATTCGCTGGTGTGGCAGTCGGAGTTTTACCGCCTGGAAGCGCAGCCCGATTTGTCGCCCAAAATCACGCCCGCCAGCAAGGAACTCTACCGCTACCACCAGTTGAACGACACCAAGAAAATCTCCGTTTCGGCCAAAATCTCGGATGATTTCCGGGTGCAGAATGCCTTCATCGTTGCCACGCTGGCGCGGGGTTCGGGCGAGAACGTCAAGTTCCGGGAAGTGCGGCTGCCGCTGAATCCGAGTACTTTCAAGCAGGCGAATTTGACCAAGGTCCTCGACCTGAAAGCCCTGGATTTCACGCCCGGCGATGAACTGTACTACTACTGGGCCGCCGTGGACAACCGGCAGCCCGAGGCCAATTTCACCAAGTCGGATACCTACTTTATCGTCTATCGCGACACGACGCGCCTGGAAGAGTCCGAACTGGCGACGATGGCCATCAACCGGATGCCGGAGTACTTCCGCTCGCAGCGGCAGATCATCATCGACACGGAAAAACTGATCGCCAAGCGCAAAAAGATCGCCGATAAAGAATTCAAAAGCACCGCCAACGAAATCGGCTTCGACCAGAAAGTGCTGCGATTGCGGTATGGGCAATTTTTGGGGGAAGAATTTGAGACGAATATTGGTGGTAGCCCTCCTGACGACCACGCAGAAGGCGATGGTGCTTCATTAGAAGGCTTCATGCACAAGCACGATACCGAAG
>JBBSKK010000374.1:0-4357 GCA_038256395.1 Cytophagales bacterium
CTGCGGCCCCCTAGGTTAACCCGCCCTGTTTACTTTCAGCAAGATACTCGATCTTGGAATCTTACCATACTACAAACCTAAAGGGCCGCCCCGCAACGACCTACTGATTACAAGTCAGTTGCTCTACCAGCTATAAAAAAAGTCCAGACTTTTCAGTCTGAACTTCCTAAGAGCCTCCAGTCGGGATCGAACCAACGACCTACTGATTACAAGTCAGTTGCTCTACCAGCTGAGCTATGGAGGCGAACAAAACCACCTATGGAGGCGATTTATTGTGGGGCAAAAGTAGTCTTTGAAAATATACAGCGCAACTAAATCTTGAATTAATTTAGCTGCGCTGCTATACTTTCTAGATCGCCTCCTGAATCACAGTCAGTTGGTGCTTCAAAGTTTCCAGTTCCTCGGAAGCCTTCCTGATTTTTTCCTCAAACTGCGCCTTCACCTTATCGGCAGACTTGGATTTGGCGAAAAACTCGATGTTGTTGCCCCAGAGCGCAATGTCGTTTTCCAGTTGGGTGACTTTGCGGCGGATGTCGCTTTCCTTGCGGTCGAGACTACGGCTGCTTTCGCCCTTTTTCACCATCTCGACCTCACTTTTCAGGATCACTTCCTCCTTTTGCTTACTGGAAAGCTTGCCGACTGAACCCACGTAGGCGTTGATGGCGTCGATGTAGCGCTTCTGGACTTTTTGCATCGCCTTGCGCGGTACAAAGCCGATTTTGGCCCACTCGGCTTTAAAATCGTTCAGGTTGGCCAGGGTGGAGTCGCCGGGATCGGCGGCAGCACTTTCGATTTGGGCGCAGAGGGCCTCTTTTTTGGCCAGGTTTTCGTCAAACTCTTTGTCCTGGTCTTTGTGCTTGTCGCGCTTGTTGTTGAAATACGTGTCGCAGGCTTGCTTGAAACGCTTGTAAATCGAGTTCTTGAACTTCTCGGGTACCTGCCCGATGCTCTTCCACTGCTTTTGCAGCTCGATGATACGCTGGGTGTTGGCCGAGTTGTCCACGCCCGATTCCAGGATTTGCTCCACTTCGGCGCAGAGTTCCTGCTTGGCTTTCAGGTTCACTTCGCGCTTGGACTCCAACTGCTTGAAGAACTCGCTTTTGTTATTGAAAAAAGTCTTGAGCGCGGCCCAAAATTTCTTGCTCAGGTCTTTGCCTTCGCCACGGGGCATCGGCCCTTTAATAGCCTGCCATTCCTCCTGGTAGGCGATGATCTCGCGGGTCTTGGCATTCCACTCGTTGATGCTGCCCGAGTCGAAGGTCGTGTAAGGAACAATGTTTTCGTAGGTTTTTGATTTTTTCTCATAAATCTCTACCATCGACTTTTTCTGTTCGTCGTACTGGGCGCGGCGGGCGTCGTACAGCGCGTCGAGCGATTCTTTGAAACGCCCCCACAACAACTCCTGCTCCTCGCGCGGGGCGGGGCCGATGTGCTTGTACTCCTCGAAAATGTCGTTGCCTTCTTTCAGGGTCTCGCGACTCATGGGCCTCTCGTTCAGCGTCTTGACAAGCGCCTCAATCTTCAAGCAAAGTTCCAGTTTCAGGTCGGAATTCTTTTTCCGGTCCAACTCCTTCAACTCAAAATAAATATTACGGTTGGAGAAATACCGATCGATCAGCGCGTTATAGGTCGCCCAAAGCGTACCGTTATGTGCCGACGATACGTTCCCCGCCTGCTTCCATTCTTCCTGAATTTTCTTAAATTCCGTCCAACTGTTTTTGATGTCCGCCGCACCGACTTCCTGGCTGTCGTCGGTGTCCACCAATTCCCTCAGGCGTTGGAGCAGTTCAGTTTTTTGGTTAAAATTCTGGTCGCGGTTCTTGTCGAGTTCCTGGAAAAACGCTTTGCGTTTGGAGCGGATTTCCTTCAACAGTTCCTCGACTCGGCGCGTTTGCGCGTCGTAGGTGTACTCGAAGCCGTCCTCCGAACCCGTGTCGGCCACGTACTTTTCTTTGGCAGCGTCCCATTCGGCGCGTTTCAGTTGGGTGAGGGCGGGCCGAATTTCCTTGACCATGCCGTCGATGCGCTTGATTTGCTTCATCCCAACGCCCGCCTCCGAAATCACCGCTAAATCTTTTTCCAAAGCAGCCGCCAGTTCTTCCTTGCTGGCTGTGGCGTAGTCGATTTCTTCGCTGTCGCTGTCGTCGGAATCATCGTCGTCGTCTGAATCCTCGGTAGGTTGCTCCTCATCGTCTCCTTCCTCCTCGCCGGAATCTTCCGTTTCTTTCACCGCATCAAGGATTGCCTCTGCTTCAATAGTTTCCGCCACAGGTTCGCTTGTTTCAGTCTCGCCTTTCGACGAGTCGTGGTTGGCGGCATCCTCGGCCAGGTCGTAGGCTTTGGTCAGCAACTCAGGATTTTCTTGGGGAATGCCGGAGATAGCGGCGGGTGCTTCGTTGGTTGTTTCGGACTCGGAGGGATTCTCCTTATCTGATTCATTATCAGCCAATTGTTGATCCGAATCATGGTCGGCGGCAGCCTCGGCCATTTCGTAGGCTTTGCCCAGCAGCACGGGGTCTTCGTCAGCATTACCCGAGATGGCGATGGATGTTTCTTCCGCCATATCTTCCAGGGTTTCGGTATGTTCCATATCCTCGTCGGCAGTTTCGATGGGCGGCACCAGTAGGTCTGTTTCATTTTCGTCCGTTCCGTCGTCGTTTGCCAGGTTGAGATCGGGCGTTTTTGCCTCGGCCTCGGCGGGTTCAGCGGCCGAAAGATCACTCTTCTCCTCGGAGGTCGAACGTGTTTCGTCCACCGATTTTGCGGCGTTGGGCTGGTTGGGGTTTAAGGTTTCTTCCTGGTTCTCTTCTGGTGCGTCGTGCTGAGGCTGAGTCATCGTATTCGGTTTTTCGTAAGTCGTTCAGGGACAAATTAAACAATCTTTAACTTAAAAGGTTAAATTTGCTTAGCTAAGCAAAAATCCAGCAGAATTAATATGAGCGCAAATATCGCCGACCTTCGGAAAGAGTACACCAAAAACGGACTGAGTGAAGATGAAATAGCGGACAATCCTCTGGAACAATTCCAAAACTGGTTCGACGCCGTCCTTGATTCTGGCTTACCCGAACCCAACGCCATGCATCTCAGTACTGTAAATGAAGAGGGCCGTCCCAGCAGCCGCATTGTGCTATTAAAGGAATTAGACAACAAGGGCTTTGTATTTTACACCAATTACCACGGCAAAAAAGGCCGTGACCTGGCCGTAAATGCTTTTGCCAGCCTTACTTTTTTCTGGGTTGACCTGGAAAGGCAGGTAAGAATTGAAGGGAAGGTGACGAAAGTCAGCCCGCAGGAATCGGACGAATACTTCGCCGTGCGACCACGTGGGAGCCAAATCGGGGCCTGGGTGTCGCACCAGAGCGAAATCATTCCGTCGCGGGATATTTTGGAACAAAAACAGAAAGAGTACGAGCAGCAATTCGCCGGTAAAGAGGTACCCCGTCCATCGCATTGGGGTGGCTACTGCCTGGCGCCCGACCGCGTCGAGTTCTGGCAGGGACGTCCCAGTCGGCTACACGACCGGATTGTGTACGATCTGCGGGATGGAAAATGGGCGGTTAGCCGGTTGGCACCGTAGGTGTTTTTGTTTAGTTGTTGAGGCGTTTAGTTGGTTCTGAACCTCTAAACGGCTAAACAACTCAACAAAAGACGGATAAGTCACGCACGCCCAACTGACGTTGTGAGGTGAACCCTTCTCCGTACTTCACACCGATAGCGTGGCCCATTTCCTCGGCCCTGGCCCGGATAAAGTCCATAAATTCGGGACTGGAAATGTAGCTTTGCGGTTCCGAATCGTCCGTTCGGTTTTCTATGGGAACAAAAAACTGAGTCTCAAAAGCCAGCATCGCGGCTACTTTTTTCTCCCAGTGCGGCGTAATATCCACCACGAAATCCGGCTCGATATAGCGATCCTGAATCATGTGAAAGACATTTTTGGGCCTCCAGGCATCCTGCTTGTTTCCCGATTCGTCCAGCGTCTCGATCATCCGCAATCCTGAATAAAAACAGCTTTCGTAAATCAATTCGGCGCCACGGCCGTGGTCGGGGTGACGGTCGCGAATCGCGTTGGCTAGCACGATGTCGGGCTGGTACTTGCGGATGTAAGGAATGATGGCGCGTTGGTGCGCCTCGTCGTTTCTAAAAAAGCCATCGGCCAGGCCCACATTGTCGCGTACCTCGATTCCCTGAATGCGGGCGGCATTTTCGGCTTCCCTGATGCGGCCTTCCGGGGTACCACGAGTGCCGAGTTCGCCGCGGGTCAAGTCGAGAATACCCACTTTTTTACCGAGCGCCATTTGGACCATCAGGGTGCCGGAGCAGCCAAGTTCGACGTCGTCGGGGTGGGCGGCGATGGCCA
>JBBSKK010000375.1:0-4351 GCA_038256395.1 Cytophagales bacterium
CAAGTTCAGGCCGAAAGCCCGCATATCGGCCAGGACAAAGACGGACGGATGTATGTCAATCAGTTCATTCAGGCGTGCGACACGTTCCTCGGTAAGCAGGGGTGCGGGGAATTGCTGATTGATAATCAGCACGTCGAGGTATGTCATTTGCGTTTTCAGGATGCGAAGTATTTCCTCGAAACCTTCTTCGCTCAGTACATTATGCGTCCCAAAATCCAGCCGATTTTGCTCGATGCCTTTCTGTAAAGGCTTGGTATAAGTGCAGGTATCCCAGCCTTCATTCTGTATTCTGATGCCAGCAGTGTCCACGTCCAGCTCTTGTAGCAAGTCCAGCATTGCCCGCCCGTACACATCTCGTCCAACTACCCCAAAAACCTGTATCGACCCCACGCCCAGAGCGGCCAAATTTTGCACTACATTCCCAGCCGCCCCCAAGGAAGTACGCGGACGACTCCCCCACCAAACTTCCCGCCCGGTTTCCAAAGAAATTTCCCCGGTATCTTTTACCAGATCAAAATAAAAATCCACCGCAAAATCCCCCACAACCCCGACCCGCAGATTTTTTATTTTTTCAAAAATAGAATCAATCTCTGATGTCCCCATCTATTTTTTACAAGTTCTAAAAACTTTGTGCCTTAGGAGCTTTGCCCCTTTGCCCCTTGACTTTACCACGTCCTCCCCTTCAAAAACTCATCCAACTGCTGGCTGGTCATGGGTACTTCCTTGGGATTGTCCTTGACCCATTTCAGGAAATCGGCCTTGATGGTGTCGTTCCAGCGGGTGTCGATTTCGCCGGGAGTGTACTTGCCCTCGCGCAGGCGTAGGTGGCCAAACTTGTCTTTCAGGGCGATGAACTCCGAATTGATGACCACCTTCTCGGCCAGGTGGGCGGGGATGAAAACGATGCCTTCTTCTTTGGCCAAAATCAAATCGCCGGGCAATACCGTGGCGCGGCCAATGCGGGTGGGGCAGTTGATGCACCCCACGACCATGCCCTGAATGTAAGAAGGGTCGTAGCCGCGCACCCAGGCGTTGAAGCCTTCGATGGCTTTCAGCCCTTCGAGGTCGCGCACCGAGCCGTCGAAAATGACGCCGTTCTTGGATTTGGCGTAAATGGAGTTGCCAAGGTTGTCGCCGATCAGCGTACCGTCCTGGATTTTGCCAAAGCCGTCGGCAATGTAGATGTCGCCCTCGGTGAGCATGTCGATGGGCCAGGAGTTGGACGCGCCGCTGCGATTTTCCTTCTTGCCCTGCTCCTTGATGGCGTTTTCCATGTCGGGGCGCGAGGGCATGTAAGTGACTGTCAGGGCGCGGCCCGCCATCGGCTGCTCGGGGCGCATAGTCTTCCAGTCGCCCACAAACTGGTTGGTGTAGCCCTCGCCGCGCAGCACGCCCCAGGCTTCTTCCAGCGAAATGTTGCGGGCGCGGCGTACGAGGTCGTCCGACACGCGCGGCCGACCATCGGCGGAGCGCTCGCCCTTCCAGTCGGGTGAGTAGGCGGCGATGTCGGCCTTAGTGGCCTGAACCGACTGAGCCGTTGCGTTTTGGGAAAGGGCGTAAATGCCGGACAGGGAAAAGAGTAGGAATAATCGTTTCATGTTCTTTATGGAGTTATAGTTCAGGTAGTAAAAAGCGTATTGCGGGCGAATTTACTTGCGGGCCTCCGGGCTTCGGCTACGCTCAGCCTGACAAGGCGGTCGGCTTTTTTGCTCTTGACTGATTTTTTCTAATTATTTCCTAAAAACCAACCCTTGAATAAAAGATGAAAAAGCATCTACAGAATTTGCTGAACAACCTACCGGCAAAGAAAGAAGTACTTCCAGAAATCGTGCATCCCGACGCGCCGTTGCGCGACAGCCGCCGCGATTTCTTCCGCAAGGCCACGCTGGGCGGACTGACGCTGGGCATGGCCTTCGACGGCAAGGTGGAGCAGGAAATGGAATTCATTTCGCAGAAAGTGAAGCGCGATTCCAAGCCTTCCGACCTGAAAATCACCGATATGCGCATCGCCACCGTGGTGGGGGCGCCCATGACCTGCCCGATCATTCGCATCGACACGAATCAGGGTTTGGTCGGCTGGGGCGAGGTGCGCGACGGGGCCAGTCCGAAGTACGCCTTGATGCTCAAAAGCCGGCTGTTGGGTGAAAATCCTTGCAACGTCGAAAAACTCTTTAAGAAAATCAAGCAGTTTGGCACCCACAGCCGGGGCGCGGGCGGTGTCTGTGGTGTGGAAATGGCCCTGTGGGATTTGGCGGGGAAGGCCTACAACGTCCCGGCCTACCAACTGCTGGGCGGCAAGTATCGCGACGACGTCCGTATTTATGCCGACACACCCGAGGTAAAGACGCCCGCTGATTTTGCGGTAAAGATGAAAAAGGAGCGCATGGATAAGGGCTATACTTTCCTGAAAATGGATTTTGGCATCCAACTGGTAGCCGATATCCCCGGTGCGCTCATCGGGGCGAAGGACTGGCTCGTAAAAAAGCAGTGGAGCGATGGCACCAACCGGGGCAAACTGGGCGACTACGGCATGACCAAACATCCCTTTACTGCCGTTCAAATAACAGATAAAGGCTTGGAGGGCATGGTAGAGTTTGTCTCAAACGTCCGCGACGCCGTGGGTTACGAAATCCCGCTGGCCGCCGACCACTTCGGCCACTTCGACGTCAACACGGCCATCCGGCTGGGCAATGCCATCGAGAAATACCAGCTCGCCTGGATGGAAGACTTGATTCCCTGGCAGTACACCGACCGCTGGCGGCAGATCACCGACGCCATCAACACACCCACGCTCACGGGCGAGGATATTTACTTGAAAGAAGATTTTATCAAGCTCATCGACGCTCACGCCGTGGATATGATTCACCCCGATTTGGCAAGTTCGGGTGGTTTGCTGGAAACTAAGAAAATTGGCGACTACGCCGAAGAACACGGCGTACCGATGGCGATGCACTTCGCCGGCACGCCCGTGGCTTTCATGGCCAACGTCCACTGCGCCGCCGCTACCCAGAATTTCATTGCCCTCGAACACCACTCGGTGGACATCCCGTGGTGGAAAGACCTGGTGAAGTCCACGCAGCCACTAGTGGTCAACGGTTTCGCCCCCGTTCCCGACGCCCCCGGCCTGGGCATAGAAGTGATTGAGGAAGTGGTGAAGCAGCACCTCAAGCCCGGCACACAGCTATTCGCGCCCACCGACGAGTGGAATACCAAAGATTCGTGGGATAGGGAGTGGAGCTAATTTTAATTGAAAGGAAAACAATATTTTTTAAAAATAAAAAAATGCCGCCATCGGGAATGATACGAAGCTTTGGGCTGTTCAACTAGTCTATCAATGCGATAGAGTTGTGAGTGGGTGTTCGTTTCACTTTTTGTACAAATCTCACTTTAAACTTTAAACTCATAAACTTTCAACTCAAGAAATGTCACTAAGATTAGGAGATATCGCCCCCGATTTTGAGGCCAACACTACCCAGGGTCCCATTAAATTCCACGAATGGCTCGGCGATGGCTGGGGAATGCTGTTTTCGCACCCCGCCGACTTTACGCCCGTCTGTACCACCGAATTGGGCAAAACCGCCCTGCTGAAAGGCGAGTTCGAGAAGCGCGGGGTTAAAGTACTGGCCGTCAGCGTGGATGACCTGGATTCACACAACCGCTGGATTCCCGATATTCAGGAAGTGATGGGAACGGAAGTGAACTTCCCGATTATCGCCGACGAAGGCCGCAAGGTGGCCGAACTCTACGACATGATCCACCCCAACGCCAGCGAAAAGGCTACGGTGCGCTCGGTGTTCATCATTGGCCCCGATAAGAAAATCAAGCTCATGTTGACCTACCCAGCCTCCACGGGCCGTAACTTTAACGAATTGCTGCGCGTGGTGGACTCGCTACAGCTCACCGCCGACTACTCTGTCGCTACGCCCGCCGATTGGCAGGACGGCGAGGATGTGATCGTGGTGCCCTCGATCAGCACCGAGGATGCGCACAAAAAATTCAGCAAGGGCGTGACGGAAGTGAAGCCCTACCTGCGCTACACGCCGCAGCCAAACAAGTAAGTTGCCGTTGGCAAATACCAAAAGCCGCTCCGCAGAGAGCGGCTTTTTTCGTTAGTTTTGCCGCGCAATGGCGCAAAAAAGAATGAAGTTCGGGCAAGAAAAGCAAGTTCAAAGAAAGCCTCTGCCCGTCAAAGGCTGGATTATTCTGGGAGCAATAGTGACGGTGGTTTCGCTGGGCATTTGGTGGTTGAGCTACCGAAACGAAAACGAATGGACGTACATCCGGCGGTTTGGCATCCGGTTGCCGCTGCGCTACGCCATCCACGGCATCGATCTCTCGCACCACAACGCCC
>JBBSKK010000376.1:0-4349 GCA_038256395.1 Cytophagales bacterium
ATCGCCGGGCTGGGCAACATCGGCCCCGAGTACGCCCTCACCCGTCACAACATCGGCTTCATGGTACTGGACCGACTAGCCGCGCAGCACGATTTCAAGTTTTCCTTCGAGCGGCTGGCCTACACCGCCGACTGGAAACACAAAGGACGGCAACTCCACTTCATCAAGCCTACCACATACATGAACTTGAGCGGCAAAGCCGTCCGCTATTATATGGATGTACACAAAATCCCCACTGAGAATGTGCTGGTCGTGGTGGATGAACTGCAACTGGACTTTGGAACGCTGCGCCTAAAGCCGAAGGGCTCGCATGGCGGACACAATGGCCTGCGCAATATTGAGGAAGTGATGGGAACGGCCCAATACCCACGCCTGCGTTGCGGAATTGGCAACGATTTCCCGCGCGGACGGCAGGTGGACTACGTGTTGAACCCCTTTTCTAACCCCGAAATGGACGAACTTTCGACGATTCTCGATCGGGCGGGCGACATAACGTTGTCTTTTTGCACTTTGGGGCTACAACAAACCATGAATCTATTCAACCAATGATTGTACTTTATAAAGAATTTTGCCTATTAGAAGGACGGTATAATTGGTAGGACGAATCCAAATATAATTTTATTAAATTTGGATTTTTGCTTTTAAAAAATCTAAAATTGCGCTTTCAAGACCAAAACTGAAATAAAATACCAAATATTATTTTGTGATGTACCTACATCTAATTTGGTAATATCGAACTATACAAAGACCTTTGTGCGTTGATAAAGTGAAAATAAAAATAGCACAAAACAATGAAGAGTCCAAAAATTAGTTTTATCTTTGCCGGAGTATTGGGAGTAATACTCAGCGCAAGCCCAGTTGACAGTTTCTCATACAATACCAAGGTTGATACCAGCGCCAAGGCGCAGTTGTTGCATAAAGGAACCGAAGTCCAGTTTTCGTCGTATGTTCAGGAGAACCTGACGCGGTTCAGCAAGAAGGACGAGTGGAATAACATAGAAAAAATTGTGACGGTTTACAGCCAGTCACCGTCTAAGTTACTCAGCACGTCCCGCGCCGACCAGCAAGCCTTTACGGATGCTGCCAAGTCGCTGACCAAAAAGTTGAACCGCCAAAAGGGCGAAGAAGCCGATCAGTGGTCGCGCAACCTGACCAAGACGGTCAAGAATATCCTGGTCATCTGGAATTTCGACCTCGGCAGTCTGACACCAGTAGTGATTGAAACGCCGCTTTACGTGGCCCCAAGCAACGTAAAGCCAGCTATCTAATAACGAAGAAGAAATTCAAAGACAATAAAGGTTAAGGGTTTAGGAATAGTCAGCATAGAGCCACTCCATTTGGGGTGGCTTTATCTTTTTATAGGCTCCGCCCACACCTCCACGCGGCGGTTCAGGCGGCGGGAGGCTTCGGAATTATTACTCGCCAGCGGGCGCGTCGGCCCGTAGCCCCGCGTCTCTACCCGACTAATGTCGATACCTTTCCCGACCAAATAATCCCGGGCAATGACCGCCCGCTGCTGGGACAGGCTGATGTTTTTGTCGAAATCGCCCACGTTGTCGGAGTGTCCTAATATTGTGAATTTCAAGTCGGTACGTTCCTTCATGAAATCAGTCAGCGTGTCCAGGGCGGTGCGGGCTTCGCTCGTCAGGCTGGAATCGCTTTGAGAAAAGGGTAGCGTCGCGATTGGTTTGTCATAGCTTTCCTCGCTCAAACTCATGAGCGTCTTCACCTCCCCGCCATTAGGTTCAGGCGTCACCACGATGCTTTTGGCTTCGAATCCCGGACTTAGTGCCGTAATTTTGTAGGTTTCCAAAGGCTGTAACTGAAAGCGGTACGTACCGTCGATGGCCTTGGCGCGGGCGATGATCGAATCGCCGTTGAAACGCCGCACCAGCACGTCCACATTCACCAACCGATCCAGGTTACGGCCGTTGAAAACCTTACCCGTGACTTCCACGTTGGGTATCCTAGCCTTTGTTTTGTCCACTATCTCTTCCAAATTTTCCCCATTTGGACTGGCGGAAGCTGCCGCCTCTGCGATCGTTTTTTGGGGTTTTTGAATGTTTTGGGCTAGTCGTTTGAAACTCTGCTGTACAAAAATGGGCGTCATCACACGGTCGTAAAGCCGGATGAGGGCCACCGCCCCCGGACTGGCTTCGTTTTTGGCAATCAGATCGTCCTGAAAAAAGTTAAGTACCTGGTCTTTACCCAGCACAGCCTCGTCGCCGGGGTCGATGAACTCGACTTTGGACTCGCCATCTACGTACATTTTGATGAGGTGCGTTTCGGCATCGCGCGAGAAAACGTAATGCACGTACTCCTTGGGCTTAACGGGGGCTTTCTCGCCCGTGGCGAAGTTGAAAAAATTGAGCCGCCCTTCGTAGATGTAGCAGCCATTGTCCGTCATGCGGTTCTTAAAATCCAGCACCCGCTTCCAGCTTTCCAGTTCGTCGAGCCGGAAGTAAATCTCCACAGTATAGGAGCCGCTCAGCAAGTTATAACCCTCCTGATTATTGAATTGCAGGCCCGAATTGGCCTCGAACTGATAGACTGTCCGCTTTTGCTTTCCAAGTTCGGGTAGTACTTCCTCGAGGTATTTTCCTTCCGTTCCCAGGATATGCAATTCGGGGGCGCTGTCGGAGTAGCTTTTCAGGCCGTCGCTGAAATCATAGGTATAAACCTTCTGAGCTTGCGTTTTACTAAGAAAAACACCACTCAGAAGTAAATAAATCAGAAGTCCTCGCCGCACAAAAACCATAGACCAAAAATAGGAGAATTAGACCGCAACGGGGATAGATCGCAGAATTTATTCGTAAATTAAAGTTTTTAACGACTGAACGCGAAAATTTATTTGTTCTTTATTCAGTCCTGCCCTACTCTATGAACACCCCACTAGCGCTCAATAAGCCGAATTTCGGCACGTTACCAGTTTTCCTTACCGCCATTTCCACAATTCTCGGTGCCGTCATGTTTCTGCGTTTCGGCTACGCTGTGGGATCGGTGGGCTTTTTGGGGACGCTGATGATTATATTCATTGGCCACCTCGTCACGATTCCCACGGCGATGGCTTTGGCCGAAATTGCCACCAACCAGAAGGTGGAAGGCGGCGGCGAGTACTTCATCATTTCGCGGTCGTTCGGCCTGAATATAGGGGCGTCCATCGGCATCGCGCTGTATTTATCGCAGGCCATCAGCGTGGCGTTTTACATCATTGCCTTTGCCGAATCGTTCGAGGCCGTCAAACCCTGGATTGAATCGGAATTCGGATATATCATTTATGACAACCGCCTGTTTAGTATCCCGGCGTTGCTACTGCTGATTCTGCTCATGGTCACCAAAGGAGCAGCCCTTGGCATGAAAGCGCTTTACGTGGTCGTGGCGATCCTGGCCGTTTCGCTGGTGCTGTTTTTCATGGGCAGTACACCTTATTCCGAAGCTTTCGACAATTCACAGCTTTTCTCCACCGCTATCACTTCCAACGACGGGTTCTTTTTCGTTTTCGCCATTATCTTCCCCGCCTTTACGGGCATGACGGCGGGCGTCGGGCTGTCCGGCGACCTGCGCGACCCTAAGCGTTCCATTCCGTTGGGAACATTGTCGGCGACCGTGATTGGGATGGTTATCTATGTGTTCATTGCCTACAAACTTATTTCGTCAGCCAGTCCGACGGATCTCGTCGGCAACCAACTTGTCATGAGCGACATCGCCCTTTGGGGGCCAATTATCCCGATTGGTCTGGCCGCCGCTACTATTTCATCGGCCTTGGGTTCGTTCATGGTGGCACCGCGAACGCTGCAAGCCATCGCAAGCGATAAAGTTTTCCCCAACCGCTACGTTAACTTTTGGCTAGGGCGGGGCAGCAAGCAGAATAATGAGCCCCGCACTGCCACCATTTTCACAAGCTTCATCGCGCTCGCTTTTGTGCTGATGGGCGACGTGAACGCGGTGGCGGACGTGATTTCGATGTTTTTTATGGTTACCTACGGTTCGCTGTGCCTGATTTCTTTTATGCAACATTTTGCGGCGGACCCCTCTTACCGCCCTTCGTTCAAATCCAAGTGGTTCCTGTCGCTGCTAGGGGCCCTAATGTGCCTTTACCTGATGTTCAAGATCAATACGGGTTACGCCATCGCCTCCATCGGCATGATGGTGGCCTTGTATTTCTACATCGGCAGCAACAGCCAGGCAAACAAAGGCATGGCAAATATTTTTCAGGGCGTCATTCACCAGTTCAGCCGCCGAATCCAGGTTTTCCTGCAAAAAACCGATAAGGATATGCGCGAAGAGGACTGGCGGCCGGCCGTGCTATGCATATCGCAGGATACGTTCGAGCGGTACTCGGCGCTGGA
>JBBSKK010000377.1:0-4348 GCA_038256395.1 Cytophagales bacterium
AGCAAAAACGGGATCCCCAAATAAATGAAAACGCTTTGGGCTATTTCTTCCATTGTGATATTTACATCGTAACCCGTCAATCCGAGAAAGCCGGGGAGGATTTTGATAAAAATCCAAGCGTAAAATGGATAAAAAAGCACCTGGAAAATACTGTTGAAAGCGACCAATCCGGCCGCGTAGAGGCGGTTTCCATTGGCGAGGTCGTTCCAGACGATTACCATAGCAATACAGCGGGCTATCCCAATCATAATCAAACCCGTCATGTAGTCGGGGCGGTCGGAAAGGAAAGCTACTGCTAGCCCAAACATCAGAACCGGGCCAATGACCCAGTTCTGAAATAAGGAAAGTAACAAAATCTTCCCATTCTTGAACACGCTTGGGAGTTGCTCAAACCGCACTTTGGCTAGTGGCGGGTACATCATCAGAATCAGGCCGATAGCTAGTGGAACGTTAGTAGTACTCACATTGAAGCGATTGATGAATACACCTGATTGGGGGAAAAAATAACCGATCCCGACGCCCGCCAGCATGGCTGAGAAAATCCACAAAGTGAGCCAACGGTCTAAGATTGATAATTTTGAGTCAGACATGGAAGAAACAATCTGATGAAATAACGGTTACTAGCAGCCGTCCGGCCCGCAGCAAGCAGCACCTTCCGCCGAGACGGCCACCGTGTTTAGCATTTCAAAAACGGGTTTCTGCGCGCCGCCCGGCTTGCTGGCGAAGAGCGTAATGCTTTCTACGACTGCCCCGCTGTTTCGGAAGTTGGCGATTTCGGAATCGGGCAGGTATTCTCGTAAAATATCGTCGGGAATGAAAATGGCTTTTTGCTTCTGCAACTTCAAATTCTCGAAGCCCGTTGCGGCGGCGAGGGCCAGGTACTCGTCTTTCTGAATAGCCCCCGTCACGCAGCCCGCATACATTTCAGCGGCTTGGCGGAGCTTGTCGGGCAGTTCGCCGTTCAGCACGATGTCCGAAATGCTGAAATGACCGCCAGGCTTCAACACGCGAAATATTTCGGCAAAGACCTGCCATTTGTTCGGGACGAGATTCAACACGCAGTTGCTCACCACCACATTGGCTACGGCGTCGCTCACGGGCATGGCTTCGATGTCGCCCTGCCGAAACTCCACATTATGCAGACCACGCGCTTCGGCGTTCTGCCGGGCGCGGGCGATCATTTCCTCCGTAAAGTCGATGCCGATGACCTTGCCCTCCGGCCCCGTTTCGTGCCGGGCCACGAAGCAGTCATTGCCCGCGCCGGAGCCAAGATCGATGACTACGTCGCCTTTTTTGATTTTGGCAAATTGCGTGGGGAGTCCGCAGCCCAGGCCCAGGTCGGCCTCCGCGGTGTAGCCTTCCAGGGCGGTGTAGTCATCGGTCATGATGTTATAAACTTCCTGTGAGGTAGGCCCGCTGCCGCAGCAGGAAGCGGCATTGGCCTCCGGGTCTTGTCGGGCAATTTCGGCGTACTTCTTACGGACGATTTCTTTCAGTTCCAGTTCGGTCGTTTCCATAATTTTTGGGTTTTGATTAAAATGAAAATAATTATTGATTGTAATATTACGATGGTTTAAGGCAAATTTTTTTAACAGCAACTTACCGTTTTGACCTTACCGAACAAGGTGGTAAACGTATCCTGCGCTTCTTCCCAGACCGCCTCGTCGATGCAGTAACACACGCGCGGCGGGTCGATTTCGCCTTTGATGATGCCGATGCGCTTCAATTCCTTCAAATGCTGTGATACCGTAGCCTGTGACAGTGGCAGCTCCTCGACCAAATCCCCGCAGACGCAGGTTTTGCGCTCGGCCAGCAGCCGCAAAATGGCTACCCGCGCCGGATGGGCGAACGCCTTGGCGAGTTCGGCGATGCGGTTTTCTTGGGCAGTGAATTCTGAGGTTTTGGTAAGGCCCATTGGGGTGTGGGGTTGTTTGTGGAGGCAAAGGTAGGGAAAGTTTTATCAATCGCAATAATACGATTGATATTTCTAAAAAACTTTCCGAAAGACTGGTCACAATGGAATTTCCGCCTGGCGCTTAAGCTTTCGGGAAGTTGGGGATACCTTCACTTATTCAAAAAATCAGCCGGAGACAAAATTTGTATTCCGCGATAAGGATGAAGCACCAGCAAATCAAGATCGCCAGTAATAATAAAATGTGCAGAAGCGCTGAGAGCCAAATTCAAAAATTTATCGTCCCTGGGGTCGCGGCAATCTTTAACAGAATGAGTAACATCGATCATTGAGAACCGCTGTCGGTAGATTTCAAAGAACCGAAGCCGGGTTTCGAGATCAATGTATTTATCAAACTTGGATCGATTGAGAACTTCAAAAAGTTCAGCCAATGTTTCAAAAGATACAATAATCAGACAGTCGGCTATCGCTTTGCTGAATGCTTAAGCGGGAACAGATTTGGGGAAAATCGCGGCGCTTACCAGCAGATTTGTATCGTAAACAGCAGCCAGCTTCATTCGCGCTCGTTGAGAATATCGTCCAAAATTTCGGGCGTCAATCCGTTCTCAGCCGCTTGCCGGGCCATCTCATCCATCGCTTCCCGCAACTCTAAATTATTCGAGTTTTGAATTTTAGCCAGATTTTCAAAATAGTACCTGTCCCTGGGAATTCCGTAGTCAGCGACGGGCAGCACAATTACCTCCACCTGTTTCTGGCGATATTCCTCGGGAACCTGAATAGTGAGCTTGCCGTCGGGATCAGCAGTGGCGAAAGTGCGTAAGGCGATCATGGTAATTTTTTTAGCAAGATATGAATAAAAACCCTACTTCACCTCCTCGATCCCCAACTCCTCCTCCATATACTCCTCCCACTCACCCGGTGTGGAGGGAATTTTCTCACTAGCAGAAATCTCCCGCCGCGAAGGCCGCTTTTCGGGGGCTTTAATCGTCAGCGTTTGTTCGGTTTGATTGCCGCCAGCCGTAGTGACGACCACCTTATACTTGCCGGGCCGGACGTACAATTTCTTGTCCTCAGCCGCTTCCAGCTTGATTTCTTTGTCTTCCTTCTTTTTGGTTTCGTTCAGGTACTGCGTGTAGGAAGCCTTGGCGTCGGGATTTACGGTGTAGTCCCAAACGGCGTAGTTCAGGCCCGGCTCGCTGTTGTCGGTGAGCTGGGCTATGGTGAGGCCCTTGTCGGTTTTGAGGTCGAGCGTGATTTTTCCGGCAGTTTTGGCGTAGTAGGGAATCTCATACTGTAGCGGCTTCGGCTCGGCGTACTTGCTCACCCGACCCCAGCGCTCGCTGTACGTTAGGGGATCGAGGGCGAAGGCGTACACGTCTTTTTGTCGCAGCGTGTCGGCCAGTTGCTGCACCAGACTCACATCGGCTACGTAGATGGAACGCCCGTGCGTCCCGACGACCAACTCTTTGTCGCGCGGATGCACCAGCAAATCGTGAACCGCCACGGCGGGCAAGCCGTTCGTCATCCGCATGAACGAGCCCCCTTTATCCCGCGAAACGTAAACGCCGTGGTCGGTACCCACGTAGAGGATATTGGCGTTGACGGGGTCTTCTTTCACGACGTTGATCGGCTCGGCGGGCAGGTCGGTGCCGATGGCTTGCCAGGTTTGGCCGTAGTCGGTAGAGGCGAAGAGGTAGGGCAGGAAATTGTCGTCGCGGTAGCCGTTGAGCGAAGCGTACACCGTGCCTTCGTCGTGGGCCGAAGCCGTCAGGCGGCTCACCCAGAGGTTTTGGGGCAGGGCGTCGGAAATTTTCGTCCAGTTGTAGCCCGCATCTTTCGACATCCACGCCAGGCCGTCGTCGGTACCGGCGTACAGCAAGCCAAAGCGTTTGGGCGATTCATCGATCGTGGTCAAAGTACCATAAGGAACGTCGCCTTCTTTGCCGCCCTTGGTCAGGTCCTGTGAAAGGTTCTCAAAAGTCTCACCCTTATCGAGGCTGCGGTGGAATTTGTTGGAGCCAAAATAGACGATGTCCTGGTTGTGGCGCGAAAGGTGAATGGGGGCCTGCCAGTTGAAGCGCAGCTTGGGGTCGCCGATTTCGCGTGGCATGGCCAGCCGCTTCATGCTGCCGAAGCCGGGCTTGTCCTTGTCGAGCCGAAAGTAGGTGCCAAATTGAAAGCCCGTATAGACCGTGCGGTTGTCGCGCCAATCCACCTGCACCTGCATCCCGTCGCCGCCCATGATGGATTTCCAGTCGGGCAGCGGCGAGTCTTTATCGGGCTTGGAGGTACCCGTCCAGACGCCGTTGTCCTGCAAGCCGCCGTAGACGTTGTAGGGTTTTTCCATATCCACCGCAATGGCGTAAAACTGCCCCAGCGGCTCCGAATTGAGGTGCGACCAGTGCTTGCCGCTGTCGTAGGTCACGTTCACGCCGC
>JBBSKK010000378.1:0-4329 GCA_038256395.1 Cytophagales bacterium
CCACCGACCGCGCTGTACGCGAAGAAGCCTGGCGGGCCATCAGCGAACGCCGCTACCAGGACCACGAAACGCTGGACGACCAGCTGAATACGCTGGTAAAGCTGCGCGACCAAGTGGGCCGCAACGCGGGCTTCGCCAACTATCGCGACTATATGTTCGCGGCGATGGGCCGCTTCGACTACACGCCGGAAGATTGCTTCGAGTTTCACGCCGCCGTGCGCGAGGCCGTGGTTCCGCTATTGGAGGATATGGCGCAAAAGCGTAAGCACACGCTGGGTGTGGCCGAACTGCGTCCCTGGGACACGAAAGTCGATCCGCAGGGACGCCCGCCGCTGAAGCCCTTCGCCAGCGGCGACGAACTACTGACCAAAACCATCCGTTGCTTCACGCGGCTCGACCCGTTCTTGGGCGACTGTCTGCGCATCATGAAGCGCATGGGCCACCTCGACCTGGAATCGCGGAAGGGCAAGGCTCCGGGCGGCTATTACTACCAGCTGGACGAAATCGGCGTGCCGTTTATTTTCTTGAACGCCACTTCCAACCTGCGCGACATGGTGACGCTGCTGCACGAAGGCGGCCACGCCGTGCATTCGCTCGTCACCCGCGACCTGGCGCTGAATTCTTTCAAGCACACGCCTTCGGAAGTGGCCGAACTGGCCTCCATGTCGATGGAACTGCTGACGTTGGACTTTTGGGACGAGTTTTTCGACAACGAAGAAGACCTCCGCCGCGCCAAAATCCAGCACCTGGAATCGATCATCGAGACCCTGCCGTGGGTGGCCACCGTGGACAAGTTCCAGCACTGGCTCTACGAAAATCCCGCCCACACCGACGCGCAGCGCACCGATGCCTGGGTCAGGATTTATGGAGAATTTGCCGACTCGGTGACGGACTGGAAGGGCCTGGAGAAATTCCGCGCCTACGGCTGGCAGCGGCAGTTGCACATTTATCAGGTGCCGTTCTACTACATTGAGTATGGCATCGCGCAGTTGGGGGCCATCGGCGTCTGGAAAAACTACCGCGAAAACCCCGAACGCGGCTTGCAGGGCTACCTCGACGCGCTGAAACTAGGCTACACCGCGCCCATCGGTCAGATTTACGAAGCCGCTCGTGTACCGTTCGATTTTTCCAAAAAGCATATCACGGAGTTAATGGATTTTGTGCGGGAGGAGTTGGCGGGGTTGGCGTGATGCGGCTTTTCGAGAAAACCAGCAATTTTATGAAAAAAATACTCCTGCTCTCCCTCACCTTGTTATTCAGCACCGCAAGCGTTATGGCCCAAGACCAGTACATATTCCCTTCCGGCGGTGGGCCTTCCAAGGCATTTATTCAGGAAATTGTCAAGTTAACCAAGAAGGATCGGCCCAAAATCTGTTTCCTCCCTACGGCTTCCGGCGACAGCGAGCAGGGCATCATCCGCTGGTACGAGCTGGTGCATGACCTGTCGGTGGAACCCTCCGTGCAGAAGGTGTGGATTAGCTCCTACAACCAAAAAGTATCCTTCGAAGACGTGCTGCTGAACGTGGATGCGATCGTGGTGGGCGGCGGCAATACCCTGAATATGATGGCTATTTGGCAAGCGCAGGGCATCGACGTCATCCTCAAAAAAGCCCTGCAAAAAGGTATCGTTCTGGCGGGCGGCAGCGCCGGATCACTCTGCTGGTTCGACAACGGCACTACTGATTCGCGGCCCATCGAATTGAGCGTGGTGCAGGGGCTGGGGTTTCTGCCGTTCAGTCATTGTCCGCACTACCACAGCGAGGAGTACCGCCGCCCGCTGTACTTCAAGAATATCGAAAAAGGAATCTTCAAAGCGGGCTACGCGCTGGACGACAAGGCAGGGATTATTTTCAAAAATGGGAAGGTATTCAAAGTCGTGTCGATGAGCGAGCACGACAACGCCTATTTTGTTTCGATGAAGGACGGGAAGGTCGTGGAGGAGAAGTTGGAGGCGACGATTCTTACTGTACGCTGACAGCCGTAACAGTTGTTACAGTAAATCATCGTAGCAAAGTCTACAAGAAACTTGGATAGCGATTCTCAGATTTACTCCTCCAAATACGCCGCATAATCCTCCGGCGTATCCAAATCGATCATTCCTTTCTCAAAATCCACAAAGGCCACCTCCTCCAAATACTTTTCCAGCAAAGGTTTGGCCCCGTGGTCGCCCGTAATCTGAGTGAGTTCAGCCAGTAATTCCCGGCCAATCAACACGGGGACACCCCACTGTTTTTTGTAACGACAAGCCACGGCTTTCTTGCCGGATTCTTCAAAGGTCGCCACCATCTGCGTGAGCAAAGCGGTGGTCAGGTAAGGCTGATCACAGACGAGCATCAGCACCCCGTTCAGCTTGGGTTCGGTCATGAAAAGCCCGGCCAAACCAATCTTTACGGAAGTAGCCATGCCTTCCTGCCAAAAGGCGTTATCCACGATCGTGACAGGCTGTCCGGCCAGTTCGGGTACGACTTCCGGTTTATTGGCTCCCACGACCACGATAACTGGCCGCTGGGAGGTCGCCAAAGCGATTTCAACGGTTTTTAATAACAAACTTTTTCCTTTTTCAATTTCGAGCGTTTGCTTGGGTTGCCCCATGCGCTGCGACGCGCCGGCGGCGAGGATAATGATTCCGATAGTCATTTTTTGAGTCTATGAGTTCATGAGTTTAGCCGACACAGGGTACCCTACCTCTACCAAAAACAGCCCCTGGGCCGGGGCTTGTGGTCCGGCGACCTGGCGGTTTTTGGCCAAAATTATTTTTTCAAAATCGGGTATCGACCTTTTTTTCGTCCCTACTTCCAAAAGCGTACCAACCAGTCCCCGCACCATGCCGCGGAGGAAGCGGTTGGACTGCACGGTGAAGGTCAGTAGAGACGTTGCATGCAACGTCTCTACGTTTTTTTGTTGCCATTCGGCCTGGGTTATGTCACACAAAAACGTCTTAACGTCGGTGTGGACTTTGCTGAAACTCTCGAAATCTTTGTGGATTAGCAAGAAAGCAGCGGCGGCGTTCATGGCTTCGAGATCCAAATCGGGACGAAAAATGTAGGCTTCGTGGATAAAAAAAGGGTTTTTCTGCCGGATGATGCGGTACTCGTAGCGGCGGTGCGTGGCGGCGAAGCGGGCATGGACGTCGTCAGCGACAGGAAAAATGGCCTTGATCGCCAGGTCGGAAGCTAGCAGACTATTCAGGCGGTAAACCACCTTGTCAGGATCGGGAATTATTTTTTCCAAATCGAAGTGCGCGAACTGCTGGCTGGCGTGGACGCCGGTGTCGGTACGGCTGCTGCCGACGACCTCGATAGGTTGCCGCAGGATGGTCGCCAGGGCTCCTTCCAGCGTTTGTTGCACCGAACGGCCTTTAACCTGGCGCTGCCAGCCGATGAAATTAGTACCTTTGTAGGCCAATTCAATAAAGTACCTCATGCCGCAAAGGTAGGGAGTACTTCGTTCTTAGTACTTCGTTCAGCGTTAATGTCTTACTGAACTATGTATTTTGCGCCAAGTATTTAGTAAAAGAAGAACAAAGTAGGAACCATGATTGAAGAGAAAAAAGAAGAGAAAACGCTGAATTTCATTGAGGAAATTGTCGAGAAAGACCTAAGTGAAGGCAAAAACGGAGGCCGTGTGCTGACGCGCTTTCCGCCCGAACCCAACGGCTACCTGCACATCGGCCACGCCAAATCCATCTGCCTGAACTTCGGCCTGGCCCAAAAGTACGGCGGTGGTACCAACCTGCGCTTCGACGATACTAACCCCACCGCCGAGGACGTCGAATACGTCGATTCGATCAAGGACGACCTGCGCTGGCTGGGCTTCGACTGGGTGGAGGAACGCTACGCCTCCGACTACTTCGACCAGTTGTACGCTTTTGCGGTCAAGCTTATTGAAAAGGGCTTGGCTTACGTGGACGATTCCACGGCGGAGGAAATTGCCACCCTGAAAGGCACACCCACCGAACCTGGTAAGCCCGGCCCCTTTCGTGACCGTTCGGTGGCCGAAAACCTCGACCTCTTCGGGCGGATGCGCCAAGGCGAGTTTGCGGAAGGCAGCCGCGTGCTGCGGGCCAAGATCGACCTGGCCGCGCCAAATCTGCACCTGCGTGACCCGTTCATGTACCGCATTAAGTTTGCGACCCACCACCGCACGGGCGACCAATGGTGCATTTACCCGATGTACGACTTCGCCCACGGGCAGTCGGACGCCATCGAGAAAATCACGCACTCGCTCTGTACCCTGGAATTCGTGCCGCACCGCCCGCTGTACGACTGGTTCATCGACAAGCTGGACATTTTTCCTTCCAAGCAATACGAATTCGCCCGGCTCAACCTA
>JBBSKK010000379.1:0-4328 GCA_038256395.1 Cytophagales bacterium
ACTGCCCGGCGGCAAGTACCTTACCGATTTGACTTTTAAGAATCTGGCAATAAAGGCTAAAAAGGGAGTCATTTGCTCCCAGGCTAGCTCGATTACCTTCAAGCAAAGTACCATCGAGCCGCTGGTAGGACCGGTGTTCCGGCTGGAGGATTGTCAGGGGGTACAATTCAAAGAGAAAATTCAGAAGCCAGCCAATTTCCTTAGCCTGGGAGGTACTTCTACGTCAGGTATTGTGGTGCATTACCAGGGGCCGAAGCCCACCGTGGCGCTGGATCAGGATATGGAAAGTGCCTACCAGCTTATCAGTCAGCAGTAAAGAAACTAACCCTTAACGAACATAAACATGCATACGAAAATAGGATTTAAATGTACCTTTTTAGGAGTACTTGGCTTGGTGGCGACAAGTACCCTGGCCCAACTCCCCCCTCCGCCCGAAGGCCTGCGGGAAATTGGCCAACTCCTAACTCGCGACGCCAAAGACATCGTGTCCAGCACCTGGTCCATCGGCGGCGAGACAATGGACCGCGACTACACCGACTACGAATCCTACAAAAAGTACCTCGGCCCACTAGGTGCCAAACGCATTCGCCTACAAGGCGGCTGGGCCAGAACGGAGAAGATCAAGGGCCAATATGACTTCGCTTGGCTCGACGCCGTGATTCCCGACGCCGCCGCGCGTGGCGTGGCCCCCTGGGTGGAGCTGTCGTACGGCAACCCGATTTACGAAGGTGGCGGCGAGGCCAAGCTGGCGGGCCGCATTCCTACGGGGAAGGAAGCCCTCACCGCCTGGGACAATTGGACGCGAGCGATGGTGACTCGCTACAAAAAGTACGTTCCAGAATGGGAAATCTGGAATGAACCGGACCTCAACAAAGAACACACGGGAAAAGAAATCGGGGAGTTCTACCTCCGCACGGCCAAGATCGTCAAGGAAGTTCAGCCCGACGCCCGGCTCATCGCCCTCGGCATGGCGAGCGTCACCAAACTCGACTTCATGCGCGACTTTCTGGATTATCTCAAAGCCAACGACGGCCTGAAATACATCGACGTCCTAACCTACCATGGCTACGCGCCCAACCCCAGCACCTCATATCCCCAAATCGAAAAGCTGCGCGAACTGGTGTGGAGCTACAAAAGTGACATCGAGTTCATGCAGGGCGAAAACGGCGCACCTTCCACTCCCAAAGCCGTGACCATCGGTGCCTTACGAGGATGGGACTGGAGCGAACTGACCCAGGCTAAGTGGGATCTGCGCCGGATGCTAGGTGACCACGGGCGCGGCATCGCCACCAACCTATTCACGATTAGCGACATTCACTACGCTGCTGGCGACCACATGGTGGGAATCAACACCAAGGGTATCTTGAAAACAAACCCCGACAAAACCATAGAACGGCCTAAGCTGGCCTATAAAGCCGCGCAACACGTGTTCTCGCTGTTTGACAGCCAAATGGAATTATTGATGCAACAAAAGCCCGTCACGAATCAGGAAACGGTATATGCCTTCCAGTATCGAGACAAGAAGAAGGGTGGTACCGTCGTCTCGCTGTGGAGCGGCGAAGAACGGCCAGCGGAAGAGTACCAACCCAAGTCTACGACGATTACTATCGAAAACGGCTCGTTCAAAAACCCGGTGTACATGGATTTGATTTCGGGAAAGGTTTTTGAAATACCGAAAGAAAATTGGAAGAATTCAGGGAAGCAATACGTGTTTAGTGGCATTCCCGTGCCGGATTATCCGGTGCTAGTAGCGGAACGAGGAGCGGTGCCGATGAAGAAGTGAATTTCAATTCCTCCCAAAAAAATCTTTACAACCAATGACCACCCCCGGCTACCAACGCATCAAACAAACCTCGCTGAACTTCGTGAACGCCATGAAAATCGGCGACCTCCCTGGCCTATACAGCAAGGAACCCGGCGAGGGCGAGAGTTTTTACGGTTCCTACCACGCGGCCCACGTCCTGGATTTATTTGGCGAACTGCACAACCGCCCGGCAAAAGATTTAGACATCTGGGCGGAGCAATTTCAGAAACGGCAGACTGCGCAGGGCTATTTCTCAGGTAATCCGGCGGACAAGAACCGCGTCCGATCGCTGGCCGAAATGGAACCCGCGTGGCACTACACGCGGGGCAACATCTGGGCCTTGCGCATTTTGGGCCGCAAGCCCGAGCGCGAACTGAATTTCCTGGAACCGCTGCTGGATGCCGGGCGGCTACGCAGTTGGGTGAAGCATTACGATTGGAAAAATTCCTGGGCGGCGGCCAACCAACTCCTGGCGGCGGCCACGGCCCTGTTCGCCCTGCGCGACTGGTTCGGGGCTTCGGAAGTGGATGCTTTGTTGGAAAATACGCTGTATCCGGCTTTGGAAGAATTGCAAGACCCCAAGACCGGATTCTGGGGAACGCAACTGGGAGCCGACCTGCCCAACGGCTTGTTTGGCACCATCCACGTCGTGCCGATTTACTTCGCCCAAGGCTGGCCGCTGCGGCATCTGGAGCGCAGCATCGACTCGACCCTGGCCTGCCAGTTGCCCGACGGCTCGTTCTGGCCTAGTGGCTCCGATTGCCCTGATTTTGACGGAGCCTACCAACTCGTAAATCTTGCTGCTTTGACCGATTACCGTCGTGAGGATGTGAAAGCAGCCTGCCGCCGGTACCTGGTCCACGCCTTACAGCACGAAAGCCCCGACGGCGTCGGCTGGCTGCTGCACCGCCGCGACAGCCAACCCGCCGACTGGACGCCGCGCCCCCACTGGATCTGGCACGAAGACGCGAGTAACGCTATCGCTGAGCTGCGCGACGAGGATCCAACCCGCGAGAAAATTATGCTGGGTTCGTGGTTCTACCCGCTGTCCATCGCGTTGGTGAGTCACTTGCTGGGCGACACGGGCTACGAGGGGCCATATCATTTTAACTCAGATTCGCTGCACGTGTGCAATGTTTTCAATGAATTGACAAAATCCTGAATCCGGTAAAATCAAGAAAATTAACTGTATGGAAAGCAATCGAAGAACTTTCATAAAGACGCTCTCGACCGTACCGCTGTTGAGTCCGCTCTACGGGGAATCGCACAAGGTCATCGGCGAGGGAAGCGACGATATCGGTTTGAAAAAGATCGCGAACGTCACCATAAAGAAGCCCCGAGATATTGAATCGTCGCCCTTTGGAATCGGCTGCGAAACGCTGGATCGGCAGCTATGGGAACCCAGGGAAGTGTATCCCTGGATGAATGACCTACCCGTGAAATGGGCGCGGCTCCAAACGGGATGGAACCGTGTGGAGCGCGTCAAAAACCAGTACGACTGGACATGGCTCGATGAGAGTGTCGATGGTCTCATCGAACGGGGAATACAGCCCTTTTTCAATGTAGGCTACGGCAACAAAAATTACACGGAGGGCGAAACGGGTTCACATCCCATGATTAGCGGAGAAGTACAAGAAGCCTGGGCGCGGTTTGTGACGGCATTGGCCAAAAGGTACCGGGGGAGAGTGAAACACTACGAAATATGGAACGAACCCAATCTCAAAGGTTTCTGGCGGCCGGGTGAGATCGATCCCGAAAAATATGTCGACCTGGTAAGATTGACGGCCCCGTTGATTCGCAAAAACTGTCCGGGTAGCGCTATCGTGGGTGGCGTGACCTCTCGCCTCCCCTATACTTTCATCCGCGCCATGTTTGAAGCGGGTTTGGGAAAAGAAATCGACATTTTTTCTTTTCATCCTTACGGTACCATCCCGGAAACCTACACGGAAAGGATAGAAGCCCTGAGCAGGTTAGTCAAGCAGTTTAACCCGGCCCTCAAAATTTGGCAGGGGGAAAACGGTTTTCCATCCGAACCCAAAAGTACCGGGTTTATTGGGGAAGGGCCTTATACAGAAAACATTCAGGCGAAGGTGATGCTCAGGCGGTTGCTGACCGACTGTTCCCTGGACATCGCCATGACCCTCTGGTTTTTGATCGTGGATCTGCACGACTACCCCAAAGGCTCTGGAAACGTAAATTACAAGGGGATTTTAAAATCCAAGCCCGAAATAAGCCCGAAAGTAGCCTTCAAGGCCTTGCAATATCTGGGCAGTCTGATACACGGCGAAGTACACACCCGTAATTCGATTGTCCACCTGATGGACGGGGTCGAACCGGTAGGTGAAAAAGAATACGCCGCTCTGGGTCAGGGGGCGGGTCTGCGTTTGGATGGTATAAGTACCACCACGCTGAACACCGCCAATGGTACCGTGCTGGCCTACTGGTCGAAAGAAAAAGCGGCGGACACGTATTCCGACCGAAGTGTTCATCTGTTTTTGTGGGACTGGGAAGGAAATGGTTTCAA